>JBLIDR010000217.1:0-4744 GCA_047632655.1 Francisellaceae bacterium
GCTTGAACTTGTAAAGGACCCTAAAACAAAAAAAATAATTCGAAAGCTAATACACCGAAAAGGCTACCCTAAATCAGTTAATTATCCGGGTAAACAATACACTGAAATATCAAGTCATTCAGTGAGCGTTACAGGCAAAGTGGGTGCCTCATTTATAACGGCTAGTGAGAATCTGTCAAAACAAAAAAGCATAAAAAAATCACACAATATTATAATTAAGTCTGAAAGGATATATCCGCTAAAGCCTGAGTTTAAGAACAAACAGGATTGGAGAAAGTCCATATCAAGTGGACTTACTAAGCAACTAAGAGTCGATTTGGATAACGCATGGATTAGTCAATTTTGCAGCGATCAAAATATAGACTCGGACCTAACTAAATCAGAAAATATAATACGATGTTCAGTATTTAAACCCAATCATGGTTTGGTAAATGCATGGTCGAAAAGTGTATTTACCCTTAGCTTTCAAGAGCTGCAAGTGCTACTAAGTAAATGATGGATAATGTGATTACCTTATTCTTATATGTGATAATAAAATCTCCTCTAGCTAACTTTATAGCACTCGTTATTTCCACATATTGTCTATACTAAATAGTGTTACTAAAAGTGTGTGAAATCATGAAGTTTGAAAATTCGATTGATCTCAATAAGCGCAAAACCCTAACTACCTTGGCTAAGGTGGGAGCCACTAGCTGTATTATAGGTAACGCCCCTTATGTATTCTCAAAAACTCAAACAACCCTTCGTGTGATGGGGACTCACGTTACGTTACAAGAAGAAATACGCCAAAGAGCAATGAGAGACCTAGGAATTAATATTGAATTTGAAGCCAAAGGTAGTGCGGCAGTATTACAAAAAGCGTCAGTATCACCAGGGTCCTTTGATTTGTTCGAGCAATGGTCAAACAGCATTAATGTACTCTGGAACTCGGGGTCTATTCAAGCCATTGATACTAATAGAATAACTCACTGGAACGAGATTAATAATCTATCGAAAACAGGGCGATTAACAAAAGACTCTAAGATAGGTGCTGGTGATGCCCCACATAAAATTCTAAACATACAAGACGGCGGATCCCTTGGGGCATTGGCAACAGGCAAAGTTAGCTACTTGCCTTACGTTCATAATGTTGATTCTTTTGGCTACAACACCAATGTGATCGATCAAGGCATTCCCTATGAAACGGAAAGTTGGGGCTGGTTATTAGATGAAAAGTTTTCAGGTAAGGTTGGAATTGTTAATGCGCCAACGATTGGTTTATTTGACTTGGCACTAGCAGCAAGTGCTAAAGGTTTAGTTACGTTTGCAGACATTGGATCTATCACGAAAATCGAATTAGATAAATTATTCAAAGTGTTAATCACTCTGAAAAATAATGGACACTTTAGTGGATTTTGGACATCGGTGCCAGAATCTGTTGAGTTTATGGTATCTAAAAGAGTCATTATTCAAAGTATGTTTTCACCAGCAGTTTCGTCCTTAAATGGCCAAGGTATTCCTACGGCATATGCAGCGCCCAAAGAAGGTTATCGAGGCTGGCATGGAGTAATGTGTTTGTCATCAGAAACCAAAGGCAGACAACAAGATGCGGCGTATGAATATATGAACTGGTGGCTGTCTGGCTGGCCAGGGGCATTTATTGCTCGTCAAGGTTACTATATTTCAAACGCTACAAGATCAAAAACTTTTCTAACCCAAGCTGAATGGGATTATTGGTATGCAGGCAAAGCGGCGGTAACAGCATTAAAAGGAACTGATGGCAAGGTATCAGTACAGCCTGGTGATATTCGAAGTGGTGGCAGTTATGAAACACGTTTTAGTAATGTGGCAGTTTGGAATACGGTCATGCCTACTTATGAATACAGTTTACAAAAGTGGTATGAGTTTGTTACCGCCTGAATTTAATATTAAAAAAGCCAAGTTATATAACAATATGAAGTATTTGAGTGGTTTATGTTAATACGATCTCTTCGATTTCAAGTGGTGTTTGTACTTTTACTATTGGCAGCCACCATGATTACCCAGTTATTATTATCAAGATCTGATATTCAGATTTTGAAAAACAATCAATATGATATTACTGAATCTTATCATAATTTAACCCGAGTATATGAACTTGAAAGAGATGTAATAGATCTGCAACGTAATTTATTAATATTCAAAGAATCAGGTAGTGACTCTTCAATAGCAAAATTCTTTTCGATTATGGAACGCGTAATTGGCCAGTTAGAAAATCTTAAAAAATTATCTTCTAAAAACTTTGATTATATAAAATATAAAAAAACTATTTCCAGAATGTTAGAACATTTAAATGACTACCAAGAAAACTTTGTCAGTGTTATTGAAAGTCGCAATCAAAGGAGTGAACTAAAGTTAGAGATAGAGCGATATATTGAAGAGATATCAATACTTAGTAATGAAAAACTACCATTATTTTCTCAGGACCTATCAGAAATAAAATTTCATTTGTCTGCAATGACCCGTTCCTTGTATCAACATCTTAATCAACCTGACTTGGAACATATAGCCACATTTAAAACAAGATTAACGGCCCTTCAAATAACTCTTAAAAAAAACAAATCTACTAAATTATTACTTCCAGCTTCAAGTATTATTTTAAAACGATTTATTAAATTAACTAATGTTACTCGAGGATATATATTCTTAATTAATATTGTTATGGCTGGGTCAGCAAATGAATTTTTGTATTTGTCAGATAAACTAAAGTCTGAAGTAGAAAAAGACAAAGATAAATTAATACTCTCGACAGAAAAGTCAGGTGTCAGAATTTTATTTATCAATAATATTGAAGCAGCAGTATTGCTTTTTATTATGTTGTTAATAGCGTGGTTTTTATCAAAACGAATATTGATTCCAATTAATGGCATCACTGAAGTTTTTAGGGTCCTATCAAAAGGCGATTCAGTAGAATGTATACCGAGTACAGATAGGAATGATGAAGTAGGCGATTTAGCAAAAGCGGCTGAAATTTTTCATAAAAATAACCAGTTAACACAAGATCTATTGGAGCGATCTCAGGACATGATCGCAAATAAAGAAGTGATGAATATTCAATTGGAAATTGAAAAAGATAAAGCTCAGCAGGCGGCTAAGACTAAGAGTATGTTCCTAGCTAATATGAGTCATGAAATACGCACTCCAATGAATGGCATTGTGGGTTTAGTAGATTTAGTACTTAAAACTAAGCTAAACCATAAACAAAAAAATTATTTAGATCGAATTGCCTATTCAGGAAAAATAATGATGAATGTGATTAATGATATTCTCGATTTCTCAAAAATTGAAGCGGGTAAAATGGAAATTGAGCAGGTTGAGTTTGATATAAATACAGTGATTGAAAATTTAATCTCGGCAATAAATATTCGTATTAATGAAAAAAAATTAAATTTCCAAGTAGTGACTAATAATCGTGTGCCCAGAGTATTAATTGGTGACTCTCTTCGAATCAGTCAAATACTGCTTAATCTTTGCAACAACGCAGTGAAATTTACTGAATGTGGTGGTTTAGAAATTAATATTGATTATCAAAACCAGTTTCTTGAATTTCAAGTAAAAGACACAGGTATTGGTATGTCAGAAAAGCAATCAGAATCAATATTCCACTCGTTCACACAAGCTGACGGAACCACCAGTAGAAAATATGGAGGCACAGGATTAGGACTAACCATTGTTAAGCAATTAATTGAATTAATGAATGGAGAAGTTAGCTTGAATTCAGCGCCAGGTAAAGGCACTCAAGTGTATGTGAAAATAGAATCAAAATATGTTCCCTCAACGCCTGATACTATTGAACTTAACCAACAAGAAAATATCATCACTCATGTATCTGAAAACTTAAATAAAATAACACAATCATTGCTCAGTGGATTTTCCTTAAATGTTGAACAAATATCATTTAAGGCCTTTACTACCAATATTAATGGACCTATCTTAATTGAGACCAGCAATGTTGAATTTTTACAAGCTATATGGACGGATATTAAATTACTCATTGATACAGGATCAAAGATAGGTTTTTTATTAAAAACCAATGATTATCATAACAAAGCCTTTATAAATGCCAGTGGCAACTTCGCAGTATTACAGCATCCTTTTTCCCCAGGACAATGCAAAGCGTATTTATCAGCCTTATACAGTGACGATAATACTGAAGACGCATTATTAAAAAGTCAGCAGAAGAACAAAAAAGATCAAAAATTCATTAAATACGACGGCCATGTCCTATTAGTAGAAGACAACGACATAAATCAATTGGTTGCAGGTGATATGTTAGAGAGTTTAGGTTTAACATTTGATGTGGTAAATAATGGTAGAGAATGCCTCGATATAATTACTGATGAGACACAATATAAAATGATCTTTATGGATGTGCAAATGCCCATTATGGATGGCTACACAGCCACTCAGAAGCTCAGGCAGAGAGGCTACTCAGAATTGGTTATTTGTGGGCTTTCAGCCAATGCATTAAAAGAAGACCAAGACGCGGCAGAGCAAGCTGGGATGACAGATTATCTAACTAAGCCATTGCAGATTGAATCATTGGAAAAGTTAGTTAAAAAATATGTTGGCAAGAACATTTAAAGACAATCTTGATATTTTTTAAATTCACGTAGATGTACCTAAGCCAGTATTCAGTGTATTCTCTGCGCAATTAGGGCTATATGGGCACAGCAGCCTTATTGCTGAGTAGTCATTAATGGCAATTTTTACTAGTATAAAAACT
>JBLIDR010000218.1:0-4734 GCA_047632655.1 Francisellaceae bacterium
TTGCGCTTGCTCTACTTACGGCTAATTTAACCCAATCGCGAATAGGTATGTCTTTTGTTTGACACATACGCCAAATATCACCTATTTCAACTTTGTGTTCTAGCAAAACCTTTCCAGATTCACCAACAACCCTCACATTACCAGCTTCTGACATGATAAATGTTTTATCGTGCGAACCATACTCTTCAGCTTTTTGCGCCATCAATCCAACGTTGGCTACACTACCCATGGTCTCTACATCAAAGGCACCATGTTTTTTACAAAATAGAATAGTCTCTTGATAAATACCTGCGTAACAACGATCTGGAATCATAGCTTTAATATCCTGTAGCTTGCCATCAGGACCCCACATCTTTCCTGAGGAACGAATTGCTGCTGGCATAGAAGCATCAATAATAACATCACTTGGAACGTGTAAATTAGTAATTCCCTTATCTGAATCAACCATTGCAATATCAGGTTGATTTACATAAACTTCATTAATATCAGCTTCTATCTCTCGCTGCTTATCCTCTGGTAGATTTTTAATCTTCGCATAAACATCACCTAAGCCATTACTCAAATCAACATCAATTTGCTCAAAAACAACAGCGTGTTTTTTAAATACTTCGCTATAAAAAACAGACACGGCATGACCAAACATAACAGGGTCAGAAACTTTCATCATCGTTGCTTTTAAATGTAATGACAGTAATACACCTTTCTTCTTAGCATCAGTTATTTCATCTGCATAAAATTCACATAAAGCTTTTTTACTCATTACAGATGAATCAATTATTTCACCAGCTAACAATGCTGTTTTTTCTTTTAAAACAGTTATTTCATTATTACTGTTAAGCAACTCTATTCTAACATCACAAGATTCATTTATGACAACAGACTGTTCACTTGAATAAAAATCCCCACTCTGCATATGTGCAACATGTGATTTTGAATTAGCACTCCAAACCCCCATAGAGTGTGGATGATTTCTGGCATATTCTTTAACAGGACCAGCGACCCTACGGTCTGAATTACCTTCTCTTAACACTGGATTAACAGCACTCCCAAGCACTTTAGAATATCTTGCTTTAATCTCTCTATCAGAGCTAGTTTTAGTATCTGTAGGGTAATTAGGAATATTATAATTCTGAGACTGCAGCTCTTTAATTACAGCATTTAACTGAGGGATAGACGCACTTATATTTGGCAATTTAATAATATTTGCCTGTTTCTGCTTAACTAATTCTCCTAATTCAGCAAGAGAATCTTCTTGTTTTTGATCATCAGTCAATCCTTCTGGAAAACTTGAAATAATTCTAGAAGCAAGAGAAATATCTTTAATCTCAACATTAATATTAGCGCCATGTGTAAATGTATTCACAATTGGCAAAAAAGAATAAGTAGCCAATGCTGGCGCTTCATCTGTTTTAGTATAAATAATTTTTGATGTGGTCATAGTTAAGCCCTAAAGTTGATAATGATTATCCTAAAGCATAGGCAAAAAAGAATACCTAAAACTCTTATACAATGCAAAGCAATGATATTCTATGGCTGAGCATATATTCATTAGTATAGAATAATAGCAGTGATTTATTGCTCTAGCAAATCATTATGAAAATGTCTTACTGATTGCGGTTGAATCTGTCGCAAATAAAACCATAGTCAAGTTAACCAAAAATTATTTATCCACCTTATATTGAATATAGGGAGCAAATTGGTGTATTATAGGGCTAGTTAGCTCCTTATGTTATACAAAGTCAAATAACTAATTTTCAAAAAATCAATTTAGGTAAAAACATGGCACGTACAGGCATTACATATGAGGATGTTGCAAAAATAATAGAAGAATTGATGATCAAGGGTGATAAGCCAACCATTCTCAGCATTCGAGAAGGACTTGGAGGCGTCGGCAGTCCCAATACTATCAGCAAATATTTAAAAGAATGGCGTGAAAAAGCCCTTCAGTCAAACAAGCAAACTTCAGAGCTCAATATACCTGATGAGACAATCCAAGAAAGCGAAAAAACCATATTCCTTGAGCAATCAGACAATATTCAAAGTAAAGTAACAAGCGCGACAACCTCTCTTGAATCCTTAGATCCAATAGTACAATCACTATTACAAAGCTCTAAAAAATTAAGTTCAGAATTACTAAATGCAATGAGTCATGAATGGGATATTATCCTAAATGAAAAAAATGATGACATCAAGATTCGAAAACTTCATTCAGCACTCATAAAAGAACAAGCGAGAAGAGAAGTTGCTGAAAAAATAGCACAAGAATCAAAGTCTTATTCAGAAACTATAAAAGAACAAGTTGCCCAACGCATCAATGAACTAAAAGAATCGCTTGAAAGTGAAGTGGCTTTTTTAAATGGACAGATAAGAAAATTAAAGAAAGAGTCTGAAACTGACATTGATTATTACAGAGATCAATTGGATAAAGCAAATAACAAACTAATTGAAGTTGCAAATAATAAAAGTTAATAATACGCCATTGATATACTTAATTAAATATTATCAAGCTTATATCCAAAACCGTGATCAGTTATTTTAGCCACAATTCAAGTTTAAAAAATTTTAGATAAATAAACCATCAACTCCTTTATTGGCTAATTCGTCTGCAATTTCATTGTAATGAATACCTGCATGTCCCTTCACCCAATGCCATTTTATTTCTTTGTTTTGTACGAGACTATCTAACTTTTGCCATAAATCCTTATTTTTCACTTCTTTATTATTCGCTGTTTTCCAATTTTTTCGCTTCCAAGAGATCAACCACGTCTCAATACCATTCTTGACATATTTAGAATCTGTATATAAATTAATAACACAGGGCTTATTAAGAGCTTCAAGCGCCTTGATGGTGGCTAACATTTCCATACGATTATTCGTAGTATCTTTTTCACCACCAAAAATCTTTTTCTCATGACCGTCACAAATTAAAACCGCACCCCAGCCACCATTACCAGGATTTCCTTTACAGGCACCATCTGTATATATATCAATATTTTTCATTATTAAAGCCTATTTTTTGTTAATTTTATTATAGCTACCAACTGGTATACAGATGGGTTTTTTTTCAAATAATTTCTCTGTATTACCATATCCAATTGGCGTCATTGGAATTATTTTTTTCACATAATGAAGAATAAAAGTTGTACATAACCAAGGAAATAAGCAGGTTAAAAATTTATATAATAAACTCTTATTATCAGAGATATAATAATGATGATTCCTTTCAAGCCCTTGGTTATTTAATTTATTCATCAATACAGTTAAAGAAAAACTTTTTATTGATTTTTTATTATTCAATTTACCTGAGTCTATAATAATCAACTCCCCACTCTCGGCCAATTTTTTTGAAACTTCCAAAAACAATAAATCTAATTCAACCGCTAAAGACAAATGAAAATCAAGAACAATTAAATCAAAATATTTTTCTCTAAATGGCCACTGACCTAAGTCAAATAAAACTCCAAGCGAGTCATCCTTAATACAGGAAGCATAATAACAATTTTTAGTTTTCAAACCCTTATAAAATTTTTTATATATCTCGCTACTTAAGATAAGTATGTTTTGAGCAGTAATTTCCAAAAATATCTCATCTAATTTTTTTTCAGTTTGTGAATAACTTTTTTTCATCATGCCAAACTTAACTCAATGACTCCCTAGAATAAACTTATCTTACTATATTCTTCATTCTCTCGAAATAGTCTGGGCAAGTTTTTTTTACACAATCGGCCCCAGTAATAATCACGCCAGGCACCTTTATCCCAACTAAAGCCAAAGACATGGCAATTCTATGATCATTACAACCTGATACTTCAGCTCCACGCATAATACCTGGTTGAACATATATTGCATCAGCATCAGTACGCACATTAGCCCCTAATGCTCTTAGACCTTTAGCAATACACTCTATACGATCTGACTCCTGCAGGCGAGTATGAGACAAGCCAAATAAACATGTTTCTCCCTCCGCAAAACAAGCAAGAACTGCTGCAGTCATAAAAGTATCAGAATAGCTTCGCATATTTAGTTTTACAGACTTAAGCTGCTTAGGCCCATAAACAATGATACCATCATCATTACTCACGACCTTACAACCCATTTTTTGTAAAAGATTTAAAAATTCAATATCACCTTGGAGACAATCCCTCTTAATGTTTTGTACCAGAATCTTGCCTTCTGTCAATGCAGCTACAGCCCAAAAATAACTAGCCGTAGATACATCTGGCTCTAACATATAATCTCTCCCGCTATAGGCCTGACCAGATTCAATACAATAACTATTTCCCACCCTATCAACTGAAACACCAAATTCAATCATCATATTTGCTGTCATATCGACATATGGCTGTAAATGAGTGGAGTCACTGTTAAGAAGCGTGGTTGATTTTGCATAGGGGGAAGCGATTAATAAGCCAGATAAAAATTGACTACTTTTAGATCCTGAAACATTATAAGTTCCACCACTCAAACATGAAGACTCAAAAGTTAACGGCAAATGTCCTGCCATATTTTCAAATTTGAATTTTATTCCCTGCAAGGCTAGAATATCAAGCAAGGGTTGCATAGGCCTCTCACACATTCTAGCGGAAGCAGAAAAAGCATATTCACCACCAAGAGCAGCACAAGCTGGTAATAGAAAACGCGAGACTGTACCGGCGTCACGAGCAAATACTTTAACATTGGATAAATAGTTACCGCCTGAGCCTATAACTCTGGCCGTCTCATTTTCACGATCGA
>JBLIDR010000219.1:0-4728 GCA_047632655.1 Francisellaceae bacterium
TTTATGAAACGATCTAACCATGTTCTTAGCCATTAAAATAGCAGAGTTACCCCAAACAAAATCATCAGAACTGTGAGGCCCAACAATTTCTTCGACAAAATTTGGTAGTAACTTTCCTGCTGAATTATTAATTGGATCATATGGCGCTCTAACTAAATATCGAGGTAAAGTTAAACCTATATAGGCAGCTTGTGCAGATTTACGAAATGCATTCCACTTACCATACCGATGGTTTGACATTAAAGCATTTATATCTTTAATCTCATGAATTTGATCCATACTTTCACAACCGAAAAATACAGGAGAGACCGCTGAAATAAATGGCGCATGAGAGGCAGCAGATATTTTACCCATTATTGATAACCAATTAATGTCATCTTCGGTATTTTCAAATTCATATAAGCCGACAATACTACCGTATGGCTCTCCACCGTATTGATCATACTCACTAATATAAACTTTTTTGAATAGATCACTAGATGAGATATCTACAGCATTGGTTTCAAAGTCATCTAACAGTTCATCTTTAGAAGCATCAAAGAGTGTAAGTTCTACACCAGATGCAACTGGGATACTAGCATATAGATCTTGTATTGATCGCCATTGTTGTTCTATCTCTTTAAAATTACCATCCTTAAGCACCGTGTTAACTTGCCTAGCAATTACACGGTCTATTCGATCAATTATACTCCTGGTTAAATCCTTATTATAAACCGTCACTCCTTCAGAATCTGAGTTCGCAAATATGGTACATAAGGCTGAACCAATTCTAGCAAAATCATCGTGCAATACAGCGTTTTTATTATCCTCACACGTTATGTAATCATAGTTAATGCTAGATAATGATTCCTCACTAACTTCAATACTGATACTATTAAAAATTGATTCTAACGAAGAAGTTTGTGTAGTTGAGACTACTTCTTCAATCACAGCTAAAGTTTCCATTACTCAGTCTCCTTTATTTCTGCTTCTTCTAACTTAAATGTATCGATATTAGGTAATTCTTTAATGAGCTCTTGCACTAGTTCTTTATCACGCAAGACATTTTTAATTGTATTTCTAAATGCTTTATTATTGTCTACAGTTGATTCAAATTCTTTTAATAACTCTCTAATCTGCAGCAATTGTTTAAGCTCTGGAATGTTTTTAGCAATATTTTCTGGTCTAAATGTTTTCATTGACTCTATAGGCAAAGATACTTTCAACATTGGATTTTTTGAAGGGTTAACATGATTTTCTAAATTCATATTAATTTTTATGTTCATATCTTTAATAGTACTATCTAAAGTACCACTAACTTGGCGTATATTTCGTATATCTAGATCTTCCTGACGGTCTTTTGATGTACCATTTGAGAGATCACCCATGACTAAAAACTTCATAGGCAATTCTTTATCTTTCGGCTTCCCGTCAACCTCTGTGTTATAACGAATGTTAATTCTTGATTTTGGGTACTCATCCTGTAATGACATATTTTCACTCCGGTGGTTACTTATCTTCAAACTAACTTTGTGTGATCATTTTTTATTTATTTGTAAACTCCATATGTTTCTTAATTTAGCAATTACAGTTCAACCATAACAATACTGATATTATATTTAAATATGTAAAATATGACCTGCATTCAGACTAAGACATGAGCGCGCCCCCATGCAAGTAATGTCTTAATATTTATAGCGTTTATCTGTTGTGCGTTGCGATATTAACCATTACCCTGACGTGCTATTTAAATCAAATAGCATTAATTATTATCTTATTCATCCATTATCATATAAAATAATAGACCACGAGAAATATTAGGATTGATTCCGAAATAAAATATAATGAAGTAAATTTAGTGGGCTCAGGGATGGAAAAATAGATTTAATCTACCTGAAGTTTTAATCACTAAAAGTAATGCACGAAGATTATTTATGCTTATTTAATGAATGATCTATTTCACGCATAGCTATATTAAATGCCTTTTCAACCTCTTCTTGAAAATATGTTTTTCCAAATAAAGATGATTTTGACCTTGGGGTATTAACAACAAAGCAATTACCTTTTGGTTGTTCATATTTAAAATCTATTCGACTCGAAGCGATATTGTGCACGATAATCTCAGTGTTTGGACGTAATTCACACCAGGCTGACAGACCAAGTCGACCTACAACTGCACCATCAACATAATAATTTTCATTATAATAAATAGGTTTAAAAAGCTTAGGTACTGCACCAGAAGCTACAACAGGTAAAACTAATTCACCAGTATTAATTAATCTATGATTATTATTTTTATCGCAAACGCCAACCGCAAAAGGAATTGATAAATCAGTGAAAGTATTTGGTAAATATTTTTCCAATAATTGTATAAATTTTTTAAGTGAAAATAATCCATTCCAGAATTTATAATTCAGGCTAATCAAACGTGATGATTTTTGATTCTCAAAGATGTGAGTAATATCATCTAATGGCAAGCCTGAGGCATAAAGAGAACCAACAATGGCACCAGAGAAGTACCACAGATAGCATCAACGCTAATTTTATTTTTTTCAAGGGCTTTTAAGAAACCAATATGACGCGCAAATCCAAGATAACCACTGGATAGAATGATATCAGGCATAGGTCTTTCTTAGAAAGCTTAACCTTAAAAAGCATTAACCATAAACAGGAAAATCTGCACATAAATTGAGTATTTTTTGTTTAACGTCTGCTTCTGTTTTTTCGTCGCCTAGATTATCTAAAACATCGCACATTAAATTAGTTAATAACTCAACCTCAGCCTCTTTAAAACCTCTTGTAGTGATTGCTGGAGATCCAAGACGTAATCCGCTGGTAATAAATGGTGAGCGTGGATCATTCGGTATAGCATTTTTATTAACTGTGATATTTGCTCTACCAAGTGCTGCCTCAGCATCTTTACCTGTCATATCATTTTTAACAAGATCAATTAAAATCAAGTGATTTTCAGTGCCACCCGAAACAATATCATAACCACGAGACTTCATGACTTCTGCTAACTTTTTAGCATTTTTAACTACTTGTTTTTGATAAACAGTAAACTCTGGATCAAGAGCTTCTTTAAAGGCAACTGCTTTAGCTGCAATGACATGCATTAATGGCCCACCCTGAATTCCTGGAAATACTATAGAATTTAATTTTTTCTCAAGAGCAGGATTTGACTTGGCTAAAATAATTCCACCTCGAGGACCTCGTAATGTTTTATGAGTAGTAGAGGTAACTACATCAGCAATTGGTACAGGGTTTGGATAAATTCCTGCGGCAACCAATCCAGCAACGTGAGCCATATCGACAAATAAATAAGCACCAACAGAATCAGCAATATCTTTAAAACGTTGCCAATCAACAATACCAGAAAAAGCAGAGAAGCCTGCAACAATCATTTTTGGTTGATGCTCTTTGGCTAATGATTCAACTTCTGCATAGTTTATATCACCGGTCTCAAGATCTAAACCATACTGCACTGCATTAAAAATTTTTCCTGAAAAATTAACTTTAGAACCATGTGTCAAGTGTCCACCGTGCGCAAGAGACATACCTAAGATTGTGTCACCTGGTTTTAATACAGCTAGATATACAGCAGCATTTGCTTGTGAACCAGAATGTGGTTGAACATTTGCATAATCAGCAGTGAACAATTCTTTTGCTCGCTCAACAGCAAGACGTTCAGCCACATCAACATATTCACAGCCACCATAATATCTTTTGCCAACATAACCTTCAGCATATTTATTTGTAAGTTGAGAACCTTGAGCCTCCATAACCATTGGGCTTGTATAATTTTCTGAGGCAATTAACTCAACATGCTCCTCTTGTCTTCTATTCTCATTCTCAATGGCTTCAAAAAGTTCTTTATCAAAATCTTTAATTTTCAGGTTTGTATTAAACATATTATATTCTCCAGTTAATCTGCCTTCAAAGTTTTAGGTGTGTATATTTACTATCAAAAATATTGCATAATATTGTATCACGAAAATATGCTTGACCTAAACAAATGAAACATCAAAAAATAAAACCTAACACTAATGATTTAATTAAAAGCCGAACTACAATCAAAAATGAATCATCAGAAGTAACTACATTTGCTAAAAATCTAGTTGGGCTAACTAAAGCTCAAATTAATAAACTCCCTCTATCAGAAAACTCCTTGTATGAAATATTCAAGGCCCAAGGCATGCAAAAAATTGCTTTGAAGCGTCAAATAGGCTTTATAAGCAAAATTCTTCGTTCTGAAGAGATTGAAGAACTTCAACAATCATATGATGACCTATTTAATGTAAGTCAAGTACAGAAAGCTAAATCCCTACGACTAGAAACTCTAAGAGACACATTGATAAATTGTAATACATCAAAGGAAGCATTAAATAAATTAATTGAAGATCACTCTTATTTAGATATACAATACATTCGACAGCTCATTCGTAATGCTCAAAATGAGAAAGTAAAAGAACGTGGATCGACAAAGTATAGCCGAGAAATATTTCAATATATTAAAAAGTTATCTAACTAAATGTAGATACAAATCAAGAATAGTATCTCACTTACATAATTTCTCTAAACTTGCTGAAAGGCTGTCTGTAGTCGGGTTCTCGCCAACATAAGCAAAAGCCTTAAAATCTTTAGCTATATTAGCATCTCCCGTTTGTTGTACTTTTGAATAAGACTGCTTATAAAACCAATTGTTACATTTTTCGGCCAAACTATTATCAATTTTATACCAAGTATTTT
>JBLIDR010000220.1:0-4717 GCA_047632655.1 Francisellaceae bacterium
CGATTAAAGCCCATTGGCGGGAAAATAGAACATATATCTTTTTGCCCCCATTTACCAAGCGACAACTGCATCTGCAGGAAACCAAAAACTGGGATGATCACCGAAATCAGCCAAATATGTCAAATCAATATAAATAAAAACTGTTACTTCATAGGGGATTCACTTAAAGACATTCAAGCAGCAACGACCGCTGGCTGTTCACCAATTTTAGTTAAATCAGGAAAAGGCGTTAACACATTAAAAAATAATCCAGAATTAATTAATGTTATTCCAGTATTTAACAATTTATTGGAATTTACAGAAGATTTATTAAAGGAAATCTAAGAATGAAATACATACTTAACTCCATATTTTTACTACGGCAAGCTATATACTTTGTATATTTTTGTATTATTGTCTTAATATCTGCCACAATTTCAACCTCACTCTACTATTTAAAAGCACCATTATTCATGCGCGTACGCGTTATGTATTTATGGTCAATATTTTTACGCATAGGGATGTTTTTTATATTATGGATAAGAATTGAAATTGAAGGCAAAGAAAACATCACCAAGGATTCTTGCATCTATGTAAGTAAGCACCAGTCTTCACTTGATGCGATTTTTTTACCCAGCATTTTACCACGAAGTGTTTTTGTATTAAAAAAAGAATTACTTTCGGTTCCGGTCTTTGGGCCTGGAATTAAAGGCACAGGCTGTATAGCAATTGACCGTAGAAGAGGAATGCGAGCCCTTAAAGATGTTGTAACTCAAGGAAAAAATAGACTAGCAAAAAAAATTAATGTTATTATATTTCCAGAAGGTACACGTATAAAACCAAAAAATCATCCTGAATTCCACAAAAGCGGATTGATGTTAGCAAAGTCATCAAAACACCCTTTTATTCTAGTTGCACATAATGCCGGGTCATTAGCATCTGTTGGAGATAAAATCGTCAAACCTGGCAAGGTTACAATAGTAATTAGCAAGCCAATTAACCCTCAAGACTATAATCTTAATGAGCTTGCAGTACATAGCCATCAATGGATCAAAAAACAAATGCTGCGTATTGAAAAATAACTGAAGTATTTTCGACACTTTCAAATGGTTTACCTATAATTAACTTACCTACTAGTCGGTTAAGAATTATATGGAATCAAGTAATACAGGATCTGAAAAGCTGTGGTCACTATACATAACCTCATTAGTAACTCATCAGCTTGAAATCCCCACAACAGATAATTTTAAAAAATATGCTAGTCACGTTTTTTCTGCTAGCCCATTTGTGGCTAATTTTGCGCATAGAAATCCTATATTATTTAACCACTTATTCTCTTCAGGCGACATAGAAAATCTTGATAACGAATATCACACTACTTTATTAACCAAATTATCTATAAAAATTAATCTAACTATGTCTGAAGTAGAGCGCGACAAAATACTACGCCATTTCCGTCAATATGAAACTGTGCGCATAGTATGGCAACAAGCGCTTGGTTTTGGTGATTTTGAGCGCCATGCATCTGATATATCTTATCTAGCTGAAGCTCTAATTAAAGTAACCTTAAATGACTGCCATAAAAGAGTTATCTTAGAACGTTCATTATCAGAAAATTTATCAAAGTTAATGATAATTGGCATGGGGAAGCTTGGTGGCCGTGAATTGAATTTTTCTTCAGATATTGATTTAATTTTCATTCATGATAATGACGGTGAAGTTGAAAGCTCTAGAGGCAAAGTATATTCCAAACAAGTACTGTATATCCAAATTGGCCAAAAACTAATAAATGCCTTACATAAATTAACCCCGGATGGATTTGTCTATAGGGTCGATATGCGCTTAAGACCATTCGGCGATGGATCACCGCTAACATGTTCCTTGAAATCATTTGAGGATTATAGTCATAAACATGCACGTGAATGGGAAAGATATGCATTAGTAAAAGGTAGAATACTTTCAGGGCCTAAATTAGGTATATCTCAACTCAAGAGCATTATTAAAGATTTTGTGTATAGGCCCTATTATGACTATAAAATGACATCATCAATCCGCGAGATGAAAAGAATGATCATGACTGAAATGAACAAAAAAGGTATGATTGGTCACATTAAACTTGGACGCGGCGGGATTAGAGAAATAGAGTTTTTAGTACAATGTTTCCAGCTAATTTATGGTGGGCAAGCTCAATTTTTAAGAAGTCAAACATTCAAGAAACCATTATTCATGCTAGAAAAATGTGGCTACTTAACTAAACAATATACTCAAGAGCTATATAAGTCTTATGTGTTTCTGCGTAATTTTGAAAATGCTTTACAAATGCAAGGTGACGAACAAAAGCACTGCCTACCAACATCCGAAGTAGAACAAAAAAGACAATGTTTATTATTACAATGTGAAAATTGGCAAGACCTATCTCTAGCGGTACAAAAAAAACGTGATATTGTTGCTGAAATTTTTGACCGGGTTACTCAATTTGAACGGGAATCAGAAAAAACAAACCACACTCAAGCGACAAAAGAAATTGAAGCTCAAATAACCATTAAAGCTGACAATAAAAGTTCAGAAAATATTAGTCTAGAAAATGATATAAAAATATTTGCCCATAAAATTGAGAAAAAAAAACAAATTACAGATGAAGCCAAAGGACTTATTCTTGAACTACTACCTATCATTGGTCAAACTATACAAAATGATAAATATATAAATCCCTGTGAGTCATTTCAGTTAATTACACAGTTGTTATTCAAAATTTACAAGAGACCGACTTATTTATATTTACTGCTTGATTACAAAAATCAAATTTCTAAATTACTTTTTAGATTTTCACATAGCATTTGGTTTAGACAAAAATTACTTAACTACCCATTTTTACTTGAATATAAATTTAGATATAATAACCATGTCAAGCCAATGGAATTAGGTTTTTTTCAGGAAAAACTTGAATTTATACTGACCGGTGAAAATGTATCAGATAAAGAAGCGCAAATGGATTTGCTAAGAAAATTTAAATTAATACACACCTTTCTTATTGCATTATCAGCAATTCATAAACACATAACTGTCATGCAATTAGCAAATTCACTCACTTTATTGGCCGAAGTTATTATACGAGAAGTTCTTGACCAAGCATGGGCAGCAGCACTGAAAAGTACAGTATCTTTGGATACAAAAGAAATATCTATACTTAAAGACTCATTAGCAATTATAGGGTATGGAAAACTGGGCGGCCATGAATTAAGCTTATCTTCTGATTTAGATTTAATCTTTCTATACAGCGAAACGAATATACCCAATGCTGAAAGAATTTTCCCCAGAGTAGCTCAGCAATTCATTAGTTTAATGCACGCGCAAACCTACTCAGGATCATTATATGAAATTGATGTTCGCCTTCGACCAGACGGAGCATCTGGCTTATTAGTTTCATCTATCAAAGCCTATAAAGACTATCAACAAAATAAAGCCTGGGTATGGGAACATCAATCTTTGGCAAGAGCAAGATTTATCTGTGGCGGGAAACAATTAGAAAGTGATTTTAAAGAAATACGTCATTCAGTACTATCAATAAGACGTGACAACAAACACTTAATTACAGAAATAAGTGATATGCGCACAAAAATGCAAAAGAGTCTGTTAAAAGCCTATGGAGACAGATATGACCTGAAACAAAGCAAAGGCGGTATTGTCGACATTGAATTTTTAGCACAAATGTCTGTCTTGCTTTACACACATGACTACCCAGAAATGAGTGAATATACAGACAATGTACGTATCTTACAAATATCTGGATCTATAAATGTTCATTCAAAAGAAGATACCGATTTGCTAATTAATGCATATTGCTTTTATCATGAACTACAATATGAAGCTATCTTCAATGGTTCTGATAAAATTGTTATGCTTGATAAAGTTAAGGATTTCCCAGAGAGAGTGAGAAAAATTTGGGTTAAACAGACATCTGGCACAACTGTTTGAAGCAAAATGATTTGTGTATATAAGCTATGATCATTTATAATAAAAAATAGATTGTAAATGAAAAAAGACTACTAATGATCAAACCAAGAAAAGAAGGAAAGATTATGGATGAAAATATTATCGTGGTAAAAAAAAGTGATTTGCCAGTTTGCTGCCCTAACTTTAAAGATAAAGTTTGGGATGAACACCCCAGAGTTTATATTGAATTAAGCGTAGATGAGACTGATAATTTATGCCCATACTGTGGTAATAAATTTCATCTTGAACTTGAAGCATAAATATTAATATTAGCACACAATATGTTAAATAATAAATATTTGATTATCGCCCCTTCTTGGGTCGGCGATATGGTTATGGCGCAATCTCTTTTCAGGTTCATGAAAAGTTCTGAGCCTAATTGTATCATTGATGTTTTGGCTCCAGGCTCATCTCTGCCCATGGCACAATTTATGCCTGAAATTAATCAAAGTATTTTATTTGATTTTAAACATGGTGAGCTTGGTTTATTGCGCCGTAGATCTTTTGCTAGAAATATACGGAAAAATAAATATACCCATGCGATAGTTCTACCTAATTCTTGGAAATCAACATTGGTACCTTTCTTTTGCGGCATTAAAATACGCACTGGATTCAAAGGTGAATCACGATATGGCTTATTAAACAATATCCATATTTTAGACAAAAAGGCACTCCCATTAATGATTGAACGCTTTTGTGCTCTAGCCATTTCTAAAAATTCAAAATTACCAAAAAAATTGCCTTA
>JBLIDR010000221.1:0-4715 GCA_047632655.1 Francisellaceae bacterium
CTTTGATACGAAAGCGGACGTTAACATCAATGGATTTTCGAGCTGTTTAAGTGTTCAGAAGACGTAGATTTACCTTTACCCTGACAGGCAACTAAGCCACCAAAGCGGTCGTTCACGGTTAAGCTGGCAATGATCACTTTGTGCGCATTGCTGACATTAATCACGTCTAATAACGAAATACTTCTTCTAATGTTAATTAGATAAATGTGGTTAGCATTTAAAATCCCTCTCTCCACCGTAAATAAGGATAAATGACTCCTTTCTACAGTAGTTATAAAATCAAAAATTTATAACTTATTGATGATGCGTTAGTAAAAAGGTAAAGTTGAAGTATTAAATAATCATTTAGTCGAAAATCAACCTGCAGAAAGAAGGTTTTTCCTCGTATAATTGTTGTATTTTCAAAGGAAGGATATGAGTATATTTCTTAGTTATGCCTATCGTGACAATGACGTTATTCAAAAAGTCAGAAA
Organism: Francisellaceae bacterium; assembly: GCA_047632655.1. Classification (GTDB taxonomy): domain Bacteria; phylum Pseudomonadota; class Gammaproteobacteria; order Francisellales; family Francisellaceae; genus CAJXRW01. The sequence continues at coordinate 474 of JBLIDR010000221.1, forward strand.
CCATTTAGTTCACAATCAAATAGATGTTTTTGATGATAGAAATGATATTGCTGCAGGAGCGTCATTAATTAGATCAATTAATGACGCTATTGATCATTCAGACACCTTACTATTTTTTATTTCAGGTAACTCTGAAAAAAGCATTTGGATGAGCCAAGAAATTTCTCTAGCAATAAACAAGAAAATGAATGGTGGAGAAGCCACCCTTATACCAATATTGCTTGAAAAAAACGCAAAAACACCATTCTTTTTAAAGGATTATCTATATCTTGATTTAACAGATGAATCCAATTTTGATGCTGTAATGGATAAGTGATGTGTAATGTCTTTAGAAGAGTCTTTTGCAACTTGACCTGATAAATAGGCGATATCATTATTTAAGACTATCTGACTCATTCTAGTGTTTGTACTTATTCTTTTAATCATTTCAATGTTCCTTAATAACTGTTTACCTTACTTAATTGTAAAATCAAAAATATTATTTAGAAGCCAGCGTTTTAAGATTACAGTATGTGTTTTTTTCAAACTCATACACATTCATTGCAATATTGTCCACACTAGGAAACATTATTGATAATCTAGTCACTATTGATTTAGATAAATTAGCGCGTTGAAGTTCTGATCGGCCTTCCATTATGTGTGCAAAAACGTGTATGAACGATTTTTCCTCATTACCTACTAGATATTGATCATAGAAGTCAACACGAACTTTTATATCTAATAAATCAAAAAGCATCGTACTTTCAGCTATCCTTGATATTTCCTTATTTATCTCTTGCGCAGTATAAGTTTCAGAAATATCTTTTGAGGAATGAATTATAAAATGTGGCATAAAAGCTCCTAACTATAGTTTTATTTAGTGTTCAGTTGTAAGGCTGGTTTAAAAGTTATTAAGGTTGCAATTAAAATTAATGCACTGCCAATTACTAGATATAAGCTTATGCTTTCATCAAATAAGAGTAGTCCGCTAGCAGCAACTAGAATTAATCTAACAGAATCAAGTGGCATCAATTTGTTCAATTCGCTTTTACTTAATGCATTTATTAAAAATAGTTGACCCAAAACAAAGCTAAAAGTCATGATTATGAGAAGAGGTAAGTGATTAAAGCTTGGTAAATGTTCCATACTCGGTAATTCACCGAAAATAAAATAGAGCGCAATAAATACAGGTAGTGTAAATAGAAGCTGGGTTACAAAAATATCTGTTTTATTTTCTGTTTGAGATAGACATTTTAAGCTAATCTGAGCAATAGTAATCATAAGGGTAGCGACTAGTGCGGATATTATTCCAATAGTATCAACGAGTATTTCCCCCGTAAAAAGCATATTAACACCGACAAAATTCAAAAGTAATGCGATTATATGATACGCCGTGATTTTTTCCTTAAAAATAATTACGGCAGCTAAACATACTAGCATTGGCGATGTATAAGTAATCATAATGACTGTTGTCATAGGCAATGTATTCAGAGAAATAAGCAGAGCAAACCCACCGATTAAAAATGCCCCGCTTCTAATAAAATGTATTTTCAAGTTTGATTTAGGAAAAAGAAACTTTTTTTTAATCATCCAAGGAACAAAAATAATTAGTCCAAGTGAACTTCTTATAATAAGTATCGTTGTAGTATCAATCTCTAGAGCCAGAAGCAACTTTAAAGTGATTAAGAAACATGCTTGACAAACAGATGAATATAGCATGTATATCGCTGCAATGTTGCGTTTATAAAAAGACAATTAAATAATCCCGGTTAGCTCTAAAGTAACGCTAAAATAATATACAAGAGTTAATAAATAAAATATTATTAATTTATTGAATTAATAAATAATATTTATCAAAATGAATTTAAAGCAGCTAAAGTATTTTAAAACAGTAGTTGACCAAGGTGGAGTTCACAAAGCAGCTGAACGATTGCACATCAGTCAGCCAGCCATTACTTCAGCAATAAGAAAGCTTGAGAGCTCTCTTCGGGTAACTTTGTTTATAAAAGAAGGAAGGAAATTAAAAGCTACTTCCGATGGGATGAAGCTTTATCAACACGCAGGACAGCTATTAAAACACAGCGAAAAGATAGCTTCAGACATGCAAGCTCAGCATAAGTACATAAACGAAAAAATAACAATTTATTCTTCTCCAATAATAGCCCAGAATTTTCTACAAACTGCACTTGAGAAGTTAATTCAACTGTATCCTAATATCCAAGTTAAACTGATTATAGGAGCAGGTCTTAACATTCAGTATGCACTATTAAATGGTGAGGCAGATGTTGGGTTTTCTGCATTTCTTCCTCCAACAGCTTCATTGGATACTGTGTGCTTTCACAGAGAGAATCTTCGTATAATTTTGAGCAAAGAGCACGATCTTGTTTATAATGAAAATATCACTTGGAACGAGTTATTGGATTATGAGCTAGTTACTTTACCGTCTCCTTATATTTTAAAGGATGAGCTTGATAAGGTTTCTAACTATTACAAAATACCTTTAAAGATTAGGTTAGAAACAGATTCTTTACCCAACATTTTGAGCATGATTAGCCAATCTAAATTAATTGCAATATTGCCAGAATCATTATGTAATAGAAATCAATCACTAGTTTCTCTTAATCTTCCTGACTCTAAACGTTCAGGACTTATTTTTAACGACACTATAGAATTTTATGCATTAACTAACAATACATCGGTTGTGAAGCCACAGGTAAAAGAGTTAATTGATAACCTTACTAAAAAATCTCGAAAAGATGATAATTAAGTATTTACTGGTGTTATAGGTTATTGTTAGTTGTAGGCATTATTGCATGGTCACTAATTTCCCAAACAGCTAATTTTAATAAGACAAACTAAAAATAAGGTGAGATATTATGAGAGAACAACGTTACCCTGAATAGTCTAAAATCGAAGTCGTAAAACAAGTCCCTGAGCGTAATCATGATTCTTAAAATGTTGGGCTCTTGCTTGGTATCGGTAGAGTTACATTAACTTAGCATCGTAATCATTTATTCATCACTTTAACAATAATACTTTTTCTGCTCTGGTGACCAATAATTCCATGAATATTTAGATTCTTGCCTCGGACAAAATCAAAAAAGGATTTGGTGTAGGTTGGTAATACCTTTGGAATGTCTATTTATCATTAGTAAGCGTATAGCTAACAGCAGGTGCCATTAGCTATACGCTTACGATTGACTATGTCTCACCAACTGATGAACAAATGTTAGACCACTTTTATAGACGGACTGGTCTGAATGGCAGGTAAAGGGCATGCTTTAATTATTTGTGTATAGATTACTCATTTATACCACAAGTTATCAATTCAGTTGGCCAAATTCTAATGAAGTAAAAACTCTTGAATAAGGTAGTGTAAAGCACTACCTTAACTTTCGTCTTTCAATCAAACGACTAACGATATTTTTGTACTCGCCAATTGAGTAACTCTCCAACAAATACAGTGCCTGTTTTATCAACAGCTAATCCATGTTGGAATCCGAACTCAGATTCCTTTTTACCTCATTTTCCAAAACGTTCAATGATTTTTCCATCAAAATTAATCTTGATGATCTCTCCACTTCTTGCATCTGTGAAAATCATTGTTTGGGGATCATATATCTCCAATTCATAGGGGTAACCTATACCCTCCCACTGCTTTATAAAACTGCCATCAAGTTTGAATAGCTGAATCCGCCCATTCTGCCTGTCAGTTACATAAATGATTTCATTATGGATAACTAATGAGTGAGGAAAATCAAATAAACCCGCCTCCGTACCTTTGCTACCCCACTTGCCAACTAGGTTACCGTGAATATCGAACTTAACAATACGATAGTTCTGACCATCTGCAACATAAATATTTCCTTCATCATCAAACGCTACATCACTGGGTGATGTGAATAAATTAAGTTGATAACCGTTTTCATACCAACCTTTTCCAGGACTGTCTTTTCGCCCTAAAACAAGGTGTATTTTACCAGCGCTATCCAATTTCAGAACTTGATGAGTTTGTTGGTCCGTTGTCCAAATAAAACCGTCTTTATCTACAGAAAGCCCATGTGGCACCTTGAATAACCCCAAGCCAATTTCTCGTTTAAATTTACCATTTTCACTAAAAATCAACAGCGGATGAATCGGTGTTTTTCAAGGTAGTTGGCACTGTTTACCCAAATTTTATTAAGCTACATCTTTGTGTTCACTCTTTATACTTTCTTTCTCCGGATTCAATGATACTGGTCCTGCCGGTCGGCAATCCCTGAC
>JBLIDR010000222.1:0-4708 GCA_047632655.1 Francisellaceae bacterium
ACTAAATATTTCATAAAGCACTCTTAATCTTTTACATATAAAATTTGATAACAAATCGCCACTAACTAGTCACTGCCAAAAAGATCACGGGTATAAACTTTATCGGCAACGTCAACTAATTCATCAGCCATGCGGTTGGATACAATAACATCAGAAATAGCTTTAAACGCTTCAAGATCGTTATATACTTTAGAATGGAAAAATTCAGTTTCATTTAACTCTGGTTCATAAACAACAACTTCAATCCCTTTAGCTTTTATACGTTTCATAATACCTTGTATACTTGACGCTCTAAAGTTATCCGAGCCACTTTTCATAATTAAGCGATACACACCAACAATTTTAGGGTTTCGTTTAACAATAGAAGCTGCAACATGATCTTTACGGGTAGTATTGGCATCTACAATAGCACTGATAAGTGAGTTAGGCACATCTTTATAATTAGCACGTAACTGTTTGGTATCTTTTGGTAAACAATAACCACCGTAGCCAAAAGAAGGATTATTGTAATGATCACCAATACGAGGATCTAATCCAACCCCTTCAATGATATGTTTGCTATCTAACCCATGGGTTTCAGCATAAGTATCTAACTCATTAAAATACGCTACGCGCATTGCTAAATAAGTATTAGAAAATAGCTTTACTGCTTCAGCTTCTGTTGAATCGGTAAACAAAATATCAATATCTTGTTTTATTGCACCTTGTGCTAATAAATTAGCAAATACTTTAGCTCGCTCAGATTGTTCACCGACAATAATTCTAGATGGGTGTAAATTATCATAAAGCGCCTTACCTTCTCGTAAGAATTCAGGTGAAAACAGTAAGTTATCACAGTTAAGTTCTTTTTTTACGCGTTCAGTATAACCAACAGGCACTGTTGACTTGATGATCATAATTGCAGAAGGATTAATATCCATAACATCTTTAATTACCGCTTCAACAGAAGAGGTATTAAAATAATTTGTTTCAGGGTCATAATCCGTAGGTGTTGCTATCACAACATAATCAGCGTCTTCATAAGCAGCAACTTTATTAAGCGTAGCTTTTAGATTTAACTGCCTATTAGATAAATAGTCTTCAATTTCAATATCAGCCACGGTTGCTTGTTTTTTATTAATTAAATTAACACGTTCTTCATTTATATCGACTGCTATTACTTCGTTGTATTGTGCTAGTAATACTGCGTTTGACAGTCCGACATAACCTGTCCCTGCTATTGTTATTTTCATATTATTCTCTTAATTTATCGAGCTTTTTTGTATGCTATTTTCATTATAGAACCAGGAAGCACATGAAAAATTAATCGAGCGGAGATCATCAAAATATTTTTAACACTCACCTTTTTCAATGCCAGCATATTTTTAAATCGAATAGAAAACTCACTAATAGCCTTACTTATACCTCTACGGCGATCAAGTGTATTTTCATTTAAACGATAATCAAGCAGAACATCATTTAAATTGGCGAAGCGAAAACCTCTATTTAATAAAATAAACCATAAAGCCATATCTTCGGTTAATGAAGTATCTGTTGGATAACGAATTCCAGAACTAAAAACAGAAGTTCTAAACATTACTGAAGGATGAATAAAAGGGCAATGGGTTATACTATAATCTAAAAGTTCTTCTGGTGATTTTGGAAGATGTTTTTGAGATAGCGCAAAAGATGCACCAAATTCTCTGCAAGAGGTACCACATACATCTATACTTGGATTTCGTTCAAAAAAATCAACTTGTTTATCAAATCGGTCTGCTCGAGAAATATCATCACTATCCATTCTTGCTATATAACTAAAGTCGCCATTAAGCACCACAATATCAATAAGCTTATTTAATGCATTTGCTAGCCCTGCATTCTGGTCAGAAATTAAAAGCTCAACATTTTCGTGTTTAGAATTAAGAAAATCCAAATATTCATCAGTCTCTGCCGACACAACACCATCTCGATAGATAAATAGGGTTAATTTATTAAAACGTTGCGTTAGGATACTATTAACAGCATCTTTTAAATATTCGAGAGAATCAGAGCGGTATACACTCATAATTACAGCTATGTTTATATGTGACACTATTTTTTTATTCGACACTATTTCAAATTACCTCAATATGTTATGTTGTTAAGCGCAAATAACCCCAAATAACCCAAGGATCTACTATCAATTGATAAGATAAAATCTCCTAGGGTAAGTCGCACTATTTTCATAGTTCTGCCTGTTTCATTAACACTCTACTGTCAGATATTTTTGGCTATTCGATCTAATGCCATATTACCAAGTTGACTATGCCAACTACCAGGTTTTGTGCTTTTCCATTTACGTTCTTCAAATTGTATTCACAATGTCTTAAACATTGCATAAACTAACTCCACTTGTTGATTGAGCCTATAGGGGGGCATTTAGTAGCTAGGTTAACTTGTTAAACGCAATGCGTTTCCAAAACAAGACTATTCGTTGAAGAACGGTAACCTACTAAGACAAATTATCTTTCAAGTATTTAATAGAACGTTCTCTCTCATATTGAATTACATCATTTGTCTCAGAATAATCTATATCTTGCATCAATGTTTCTTCAAGTGAGTTAATATCACGAATAATACGCTCACTTTTTTTCATAGTTTCCAATAGTGAAGTTAATTTTTGACTGTTTGTGCTTCGAATAAGAGTACCGAATTTCCGATTAGTAATAATGGAGAATATGGTGCCGTGGAAAGTATCCGTAATAATGTAGTCCGCATTTTTAATATAGGACAATACTTCAAAAGGATGAGGTGTAATAACAGCATCACACCATGGGAAAAAGAAACCTATCGAGATAAGCTTTTTATTATGCTTCTGAGCAAAGTCCACAATCTTGGCAATCTCAGCTTTACCAGAAATTCTAGAAGGATACGTGTAAATAATAATGTAGTCTTTTTCAGGCACATCCACAATGTGCTGGGAAAAGTCATAAAGAAAAACCGGGTCAACATTCATTACCGGTTTCTTTTCGAGTAAACCTTCAACAATATCAACAGAGTTTTTGTCACGCACAGAAATAGCTTTCATGCTCCCCATTGCATCACGAATTTTGGTTTTTACGTCATGTTTTTCAATATCTAAAATGGTTGTATGCCCAAATGAACCAGCATATGATATTACATTCTTTACCTCTTTAACCTTACCATATAACTGTTCAGTAAATCCCCATGGAGTCGGTTGCGCAAAGTTAAAAACCTCGTCACTGCCAATAACAACCATATCATACTCAGAATGTTTTCTTTCTAAAACACCCAGCTCACCAAAAAACTCTTCTTGAAATCTTTTAGTTAATCGACGATGCTGTTTTAAATTTTTTAGCATATGAATATTCAAAAAACGCTCAAGGAACTTCTTAAGGTATAGAGACTTGCTTCGTTCAAGGCCTCTCAATTGAACACCATCCTCGACGTCAAGGTACTCACATTCATGTCCTAGGCTCTCAATTGTTTTTCTCAACGCAAATGACTGCATAAAAGACCCGTAATTTACAACTTTTTGCATTGATAATATCGCTATTTTCATTCTTACCTCTATAACATGATCTGGCAATGAAATTACCTAGACAATTTCATTAAACGAGTTTATTTAATTATTTGAACTTTTACGCAAAGAACCTAAAAACACTTTTTCTCAACTTTAATACAAAATTGTAGTTGAAAAATGATGCGATATAAAACTTAACGCTTGCAATATTTGGTGTACTCAAGAAAGAACGGATGAAATACTTTCTAGCTTCTTGCTTGTCACCACTTTTAAACTTTCTTTTTCCTATCGCATTATAGCGTTGACAGAATCTTTTTTTCTGTTCCTTTGCACTCAATTGGGCAATTAACAATTCATATTTCTTGTCTATCATTTCAATTGCTTTTTTATTTTTCAAAGTGTTACTTGTGATCTGATTGGTAGAAGCATGAACGTAGTACTTTATTAACGATTCCTTTAAAAAGCCAACTTTAGTTAGTTGACAAACTCTAATCCATAAATCGTAATCTTGGAGTTGGGGCATCTTAATATCAAACCCACCGGCTTCGTCAAAAAGCTCTCTTTTAATCATTACCGAAGAAGTCGTCCCAATATAGTTAAAAGTCAAAATGCTCATTGAAAGGTCACCCATTTTTTGAGGAGTTATCTTATACTTAGTATCGTAAGCGGTGTGAATTACGTCCGCACCAGTATAAACAATTCCAATGGACTCATCTTTTTCAAAGACTTGCATTTGTTTACTGAGTTTAGAGGGTAACCATTCATCATCGTCATCCAAAAAAGCAACATATCTACCTTTAGACTGCTTAACTCCTAAATTTCGAGCGAAATTTCCGCCTTTAGATTTATCAACTCTAATATAAGATATTCTTTCATCATTATATTTTAGGTGTACTGCCTTAGTTTCATCTGTAGATGCATCATCTACAATAATTATCTCAATATTATTATAGGTTTGATTGATAACACTATTTATGGCTGTTTCTAACAACCTAGATCTATTACACGTCGGAATAACTACACTGATTAAATTCATTACCTTCCTTATTAATGCACTCTACTGCTTTGATAGATGTTCGTTGATATCTCAATTATAATTAGCGGTTCTAACGCTTGAATTATCAAGTAGCAGGAGAATAGTCCTTAATTCTGTGGACTGCCTTACAACCCTATGATCAAAAAATTAAGCGTCGACACTATTTTTGA
>JBLIDR010000223.1:0-4685 GCA_047632655.1 Francisellaceae bacterium
TTAGGTAAGTCGCTGGGCAATAAAGTATTAACAAAAATATCTGATCCGACTCAAGCGTTAGATATGGATGGCTCAACGAACGAATTAATTAAATTGTATAGAGCTCGCTAGCCTTTAGGTAACGTTATAATTATATTTCTAAGGCGCTGTGGGGTCGGAAGCGCCTCAGGTTTTGTGGCACTTCCGATAAGTATTATGTCTTTGTACTTTCTGAAATAGATAATGCATCTTCTATTTCAACGCCTAAATATTCAATTGTGCTTTGTAACTTTGAATATTTAAGCAATAACTGGATCGCTCTTAAATTTTTTGCTTTAGCGTAAACTAGTGAGGCTTTAGTTCTTCTCATACTATTACTGATAATAAATACGATTAAGTAATAAATAACTTATTTAACAATGGCTTGTGGTTGCTTGTCACTTTTCTGGTTTTTTAGTTTTTTTATACATTAAAGTGATAAGAATAACATTTATTCTTATCACTTATAATTTAAATGTTTCAGCTTTTAAAATATGATAAACGTCAGTTTAAAATAATTAATGGATAATTGAATCAGTTCTCCCACTTTTAATTAAGAAGAATAACGCTTAATTTATGCGTGGATAATTACATCAGTTTTGCCACCCAATTACATCAGAACTGCCAGTCATTATCATCCCACACTGCCTCGAATGACATTTACGATGACCACTGAATAACATTAGGTTTGCCACTAAGAGATTAATACTTCGGCTTTTAGCCATAAGCTGACATTGAGTTTTGAGAAATCACGATGATATTTAGGGTAATACTAAACGAAATTTATTGCTTGTTTATGGGGCTTTTTTAAGATCATTGCTGCCGCTCAATAGTTCAAAATATCTTTGCTGCATTCAGTTTTAAATGTTCAATGAATAATTTCATTTTTTTGGAGAGGTGAATTTTACTAGGGTAAACAGCATAGATTTCCCTTCTGTGTATTCCGACTGTCTCTTTAAATAAATGAATTAATTCACCTGATGTAATTTCATCTTTAACACTAATCATCGGTAAACAAGCAACCCCTAGACCATCAACAGCAGCTTGTCTTAAAATCGCTGTACTTGAAGATGATATTCGAGCATTTACATTAAGTTCAACAGGTTTATTATTAATAGAGTTAATTAAACGCAAGCTACTATTATCTGATTGATATGATAAAAAGTCACATTGTTCAATTTGATATAAAGAATCTAAGTCAGGCTTAACTTGATTTAAATATTTTTCACTAGCACATAAGACTGAGTATGAGTCAAATAAAAACTGAGCAATGAATTCAGAGTCTTTTAAAGGTCCAACCCTGATAGCAATATCAAAACTGTCATCTAAAAGGTCTTCATAATCATTACTAAGTACAATCTCTAGCTTAATGTCAGGGTGTAATTTAGCAAAATCACAAAACCAACCATTTAATAGTTCATTGCCCAATGTTATAGGTGCTGTTACCCTTAACTTTCCTACTGTTTTTTCATTATCTATCTGGATAGCTTGAATAGCATCTTTAATTGTCTGCATTTGTGGATGACAATGATTAAATAAATACTCTCCTTTTTCAGTTAAACTGAGTTTACGAGAGTTTCTTTCAAGTAGCCTTACACCTAATGACAATTCAAATTCGCTAACTCTTCGACTAATAGTACTAGAAGGTATATTTAGTTTTTTAGAAGCTTTAATAAAGCTACCTTGCTTTATTACCTCTGTTATTATTAAAAGATCATCATATCGCCACATCAAAAAACCTTAATTCCACTAATGGGATGCTAAATCCCTTTTTAAGTAATTTAACCGTTATTAATGGGATGTTACTATGTATCCATAATTTACGATATAAATCAGGATATATAATGACTACTTATTTTGCTTACTGCGGATTAATTGCTTCAATTTGGATTGTATTTGGAGTCTTTCTCGCAGCTAAGTTTTACCCAAATTATAACCATAATAAGCAATTTTGTAGTGAGCTAGGAGCCAAAGGAAGTCCAACTGAAAGATTATCCCCGATAATAAATAACTATCCTTTAGGTATTTTATTTTGTTTTTTTGGCTTCGCTGTTATCCAAATGAAAGACAGTTCTATAGTCTCGGTTATAACAGGTTCCTTGATCATAATTCACGGTATTGGTACTTGGGTTGCAGGGTATTTTCCTATGGATGCAAACGCATATACGAAATCTCCATCCTTTAATTGTAAAGTTCACTCATGGGCAGGATTTATTATGTTACTAGCTTTACTAATAGCACAATTATTAATGGTTTTTAGCCCTATAAACCAGTCAATAACAACTCCCTTTAAAATATTTTCAATAGCCAGTATTTTAGCGACAGTTTACTTTATCTATAAAATGGCAAAAACCATTAAGAATAAAACTAACCCAGGTTTATATCAAAGACTTAGCTATGGAGCACAATTAGTATGGCTAAGTGGATTATCCTTAGTATTAACTCAATAAAATTTATAAATGTTGAAAAAATTAATTCTGATAAATCAGGGGTGAAGGGGTAGTTGATTGATTTAATGTACTTATATAGGTTAGGCTAAACCTTAATCAAAATTTAAAATGTGATTTAGCTTTAATGAATATACGTATAGCGACATACAAAGATAATGGAGTTATTGCTTCAATACATGCAGAGAGTTGGAAAATTGGTTATGAGAATGTACTAAGTGAAGATTACCTTAATAACATCGTCCCAGAAGAGAGAAAAATCATATGGGACTCGACACTTAAATCCCCTAAAACTAATCAAAAAATATTTGTTGCAGAGGTTGATGATCATATAGTTGGTTTTGTTTGTGTTTTACTAGATGAAGACCCAACTCATGGCTCTTATATAGATAATTTACATATCGAAAAAACTCACCAATCTAAAGGTATTGGGAAATTACTTTTATTAACCGCAGCCCAGTTATGTGATGATTACTCATCTAGTTCAAAATTGTTTTTGTTGGTAACACAACACAATATTAGAGCGCAACAATTCTACAAGCGACTTGGAGGAGTTAATACGGATATTACTAAGTGGGTAGCACCAAATGGTACAGTAGTTCCAACATACAAGTTTGTATGGGATAACGTTAAATGCTTACTTAAATACAACTAAGAAAACACCTTAAATTTTCTCCTTCAGTTGGTTCGTTATTACCTTACTATCAATAATTACTCATGCCTGCTCAGTCGGAGACGGAACTGCTTTGATTCCAAGTCTCTATGACTGCTTTGGTGGCTGAAAAGCCAGTCGTGGCAATGCTCTTATAAGTTTACAGGGTATGGCTCCTGCAAGCTCTAAACTGTCATTCATATTCGATTATTAAATATCAAGCTTTCCACTAATACTGGAATTTATTTTATTAATTAAGTACTTTTTCCAGTTGCAATAAATTATCAATAGATGTAAATTCTCATATCTAGGATATATTCCATAATTTGAGATTTTAATGTCTAATTATTCCATTGAGCTGTCCGTTTATCTAAAGAGCATAAGAACGAGTAGGAGTATGACATTAAATGATTTGTCAGAAAAAAGTGGCATTAGTAGAGCAACTTTATCTCGTATAGAAAAAGCTGAGGCAAGTCCAACAGCTGAAACATTGGGTGCGTTGTCTAGGGCCTATCATTTACCGATATCTACCTTGCTGTCTCCACTTGATAACACTTTTAACAACGTAATTAGGTTTGATGAGCAAACCATCTGGGAAGGCAATAATAGCGGGTATCAAAGGAGGAGTATTTCACCTCCGTCTACAATTCTAAATATTGAACTTATCGAGGGGATATTGCAACCTAACCAGCTTATAACTTATGAACAACCATCCCTTCATGGTCAAGAGCATCATATTGTAATTTTAAAAGGCGATTTATATCTGACAATAGAAAATACTAATTACCAATTAAGTGAAGGAGATTGCATCAGATATAAATTATTCGGTTCATCTAGATTTCAAACGAAACACAAGTCTGCAAAATACCTAATAGCCTTATCAAAAGGAGCTTAAATATGTTTCTTAATATTATATCGGTCGATAAAACATCTTTTGACGTTTATTTACCCCAACTTGCAGATGTCTTAGTTGATGGTGTGAATTCAGGTGCATCAATTAGCTTTGTAAAGCCTTTGTCAAAAAAAGATGCTGCGCGTTATTGGGAAAAGGTCATTTTTCCAATAGTTGATAATGGCGAGCGACTACTATATGTGGCAATGATTGATAATAAAGTTGTAGGCACTGTTCAACTGGTAACTGAACTCCCTCCAAATCAGTTCCACAGATGTGAGGTATCTAAATTGATTGTTCATACTAAATTCAGAGGAAATGGAATTGGTAAATCATTAATGAAAACTATCATTAAAAAAGCATCCTCTATAGATAAAACATTAATTACGCTTGATACGAGAACTGGTGATGTATCACAAAGGTTATATGAGTCTTTGGGATTTGATATTGCAGGAACAATTCCTGATTTCGCATTAGATCCTGATGGGAAAAGCCTATCAGCCACAACGTATATGTTCAAAAGGATCTGATTTATGTTCAAGAGTACTCAACTTGGTGTAAGTGCTATCACATGGCGCATAATTTTGGTCATGGGGAAAAGCACTTGTCATTTAATATGTACTTGTCCATCCTACTTGCCTTTTTTATGCATCAAATACTTGAGCTAACAGACGAA
>JBLIDR010000224.1:0-4676 GCA_047632655.1 Francisellaceae bacterium
CCAGTTGATTGGTATATTTCAATTCAATCAGGAGCTAAAATTTACTTAGCCCAAACTAGAAAATCGCAAAAAATTGATGTGGCGCAAGTTGGTCCAGAAACCGCTTCCTTTATTGCCTGGGAGTGTATTAAAGAAATTGATCCTGATTTAGTGATTAATGCAGGAATCGCTGGTGCAATTGGCAATAAAGGTGCCAATATTGGTGATATATATCAATGTCAGCAGGCGTATTATCATCATAGAATTTTTTCTACAGCGGCATATAATCACTATGGTGCTGGTGGATTTGATTGTGTTACGGTGGATGGTGATGATACCTTGAAAAAAGCATCAATCTCGACAAGTAGTAGCTTCATCTTAACTGACCGAGACAGAGATGTCATGGGAGGTCAAAATGCTATTCTAAAAGATATGGAAGCTGCGGCAATAGCTTCTGTGGCATTTGTTAGAGAGAAAGATATTTTCATCTTGAAAGGTGTTAGTGATATTCTTGAAGACAATGAGTCAACGAGTGACCAAGTCTTAGGTAATATTGAAAAGGTTATGTCGCAGGTTGCTGAAAAATTAGAGTATTTAATTGAAAAATATTTTTTACCAAGAGCTAAAAAAAGAGTAAAGCATAGAAAAATATTTATACCAAAAATTTTTAAACGTTTTAATCGCTCTAAATAGTATGCTTAAAATTGATAGTGTTTCATTTCATAACCTGTTGAGGAATGTTTCTTTTAACGCTTACCCGGGAGAAGTTTTAGTTATTATTGGACCTAATGGGGCGGGTAAAAGTACATTGTTAAATTCTATTAGTACCATAAATTCGGTCACATCGGGTAATATACTTTTTGACGGTCAAAACTTGGCGTCTCTTAACAATATTGAAAGAGCGAAAAAACTTGCTGTTTTATCACAAAAAACCAGCTTAGCTTTTGATTTAATGATAGAGGAAGTAATTGAATTGGGCCTTTATCCATATCGTTTGAGTGGCGTTGACAGGAAGGGAGTAATAGAAAATTTACTAGAAAAATTTGAGTTAATTAAATATAAGCATAGGTTATATTCAACTCTATCAGGAGGTGAACAACAACGTGTACAGATGGCAAGAGTCTTTGCACAGTTAAATTTAGCGAGAGATAATTCACCAAAATTATTATTATTAGATGAGCATGTTAGTCATTTAGACCCACATTTTCAGCATTCTTCATTCATAACTATTAAGAAGCTTGCAGTAAAAAATAATCTTACTGTTATTGCAGTTGTGCATGATTTAATGTTGGCAGCTGAATATGCAGATAAGATTTTATTATTGAATGGTGGGAATTTTATTTCTTATGGTCAGGCTAATGAGGTTATTACAAATGAGAACATGCTTAAATGTTTTAATATGTCTTTGATAGGTGATTTGCATAATGGGTTTAGGTTGTCACCATCTTGGTAAGGAATAAGAACATTTTAGACATCTAGGGCAATAATTTATATATTTCGTAGGTAGTTTAGAGTGTTTCATTTTATAACTAAATATCCTAATATTATTATATAGTAAATCTAAAAGTAGTGATGGGTAAGTTTTTAGCATTGGCAGATTTATTATTGTTAATGATAGATGGCACCGTTTAAAATAAAATTGGAAATATAAACATCTTATGATAAAAAAAATATTATTGCCTAATACAGAGAGGATTATTCAAAGGGATATAGCCAATGGATTCTCAGGTATTTCTTTGGTGGTTAACTACAAGAATGAAATTATCCACAACTCTAGTTCTGGTTATGCTCTTAGGTATGGCCGTGATGGTGGGTATTTAGCTGAGCCTAAGCTTTTAACCGATAACATGCTCTTTGATTTAGCCTCCTTGGCTAAAATTTTTGTTACTACGTATGCTTTAATGTATTTATATGAAAGAAATAAAATATCATTAGATCGTCTTATTACTTATTATATTCCAGAATTTTCATTTTCTAATAGCGAATATATTCCTACTATAAGGCATTTATTATCTCACATAACAGGTCTTGCTCCTGAGATCCACTTTTATGATTCAAATGATAATAATCAATTTTATAGTCAAGATAGAGAATCGACTGTTGAGATGCTATTAACAAAACTACCTTTGGTTACTGAGCCATTAAAATATAGCGTTTATAGTGATAATAGCATGATGATATTAGGCTGTTTAATTGAAAGATTGACTGATCAAAGGTTGGATGTTTTTGTTGATGAAGTAATATATAAACCATTAGGCCTAGAACGTACATGTTTTAACCCCTTAAGTCATAATTTTAAGCCTGATGACATTGTAGCAACTCAAATTGATGGGCATTTAAACAATGGGACTCGCTGTTTTAATAATATTAGAAAAGAGCTATTGCGTGGCGAAGTTCATGATGAAAAAGCGCTATATTCAATGGGCGGTGTCGCCGGGCATGCTGGTATATTTGGTACATCATCTGAAACAGCTATATTAGCTAGTTTGTTATGGACTGATAACGAATTTTTTTCACCAGAAACTGTGGCGTTATTTAGGCAATCTAGTTCGGTAAACGAAAGTTTTGGTTTAGGTTTTAGATTGGCGAAAGGTAGGGAGATGAGGCAATTCTGGGGTGAGTCCTGTAGTAATAATAGCTTTGGTCATTTAGGATTTACTGGTATATCTTTAATGGTTGATCCTAATGTTGATCTTGCCGTTCTTATTTGTGGTAACAGTGTGCATTGTCCGATGATATATCCACGTCAGTTTCTTGGAAAGACATATAGTTGTGGAAAGTATAATAATGTAATTGATAGCGTTTATTTAGACTTAGGTCTTGTTTAATCTAAGTCTATTTTTTCGTCTTGTTTTCTTCCATCATTTTTTCAAGATAATGAATATTAGTCCCGCCTTTTTGAAAGTTTTTATCGGCAAGGATTTCTTGTTGTAGTGGAATGTTAGTTTTAATACCTTCTATTATCATTTCATCTAAGGCGCTTTGCATGCGTTTAATGGCGCTCTGACGAGTTCTTCCAGAAACAATTACCTTTGCGATCATGGAGTCATAATATTGTGGGACAGTGTAGTTTGAGTATAAGTGAGAGTCTACTCTAACTGATGGCCCTGCAGGTGGATGATAAACCGTGATTTTACCCGGGCAAGGAAACATTGTCTTAGGATCTTCAGCATTAATTCTACACTCAATAGAAAATCCTCTGCGTTCAATATCACTCTGTTTATAGGATAGTTTATTCCCATCAGCAATACTTATTTGCTCTTTTACAATATCCACAGCTGTTATCATTTCTGTAACTGGATGTTCTACTTGGACGCGAGTGTTCATTTCTATGAAATAAAACCCACCATTTTCATACAAAAATTCAAAAGTCCCAGCGCCACGATAATTCATTTTTTTACAGGCTTTGGAGCAAACTTCACCAATTTTCTCAATTTCTTTAATATCTATACCAGGTGCCGGTGCTTCTTCTAAAACTTTTTGATGACGTCGTTGCATAGAGCAATCTCTTTCATATAAATGAATTGCATTGCCTTTGCCGTCACCAAGTACTTGAATTTCAATATGGCGTGGATTTTCAAGGAATTTTTCCATATAAACTACGTCATTATTAAAAAATGCTTTTGCTTCAGTTTTGGTTAGCGTAACTAGGCTGGCTAAGTCTTCTTCTTTACGCACGACGCGCATTCCTCGGCCACCACCTCCGCCTGATGCCTTAATAATAATTGGATATCCAATTTTTTTTGCTAACTTAAAATTTAATTCTTTATCATCAGATAATGGTCCATCTGAGCCTGGAACACATGGAATGCCAGCTTTTTTCATAGCTTTAATAGCTTCAACTTTATCACCCATCTGCCTAATTGTTGCTGCAGTTGGACCAACGAAGGTAAATCCAGCATGTTCAACCTGTTCAGAAAAATCAGCATTTTCAGATAGAAAGCCATAACCAGGGTGAATAGCATCACATCCAGTTAGTGAGGCAGCTGAAATGAGAGTCGGTATCTTAAGGTAACTTTCTGCTGAGCTAGCTGGCCCAATACAAACTGATTCATCTGCTAATTTAACATGCATTAAATCTTTATCAGCTGTAGAGTGAACTGCAACGACTGCTATATCCAATTGCCTGCAGGCTCTTAAAATCCTAAGGGCAATTTCTCCTCGATTTGCAATGAGTAGCTTTTTAATCATGATGATATATTCCTATAAAATTAACTTAACCTACGATAAATAATGGTTGATCATATTCAACAGGTGTGCCATCTTCAATTAATATTTTTTTAATGGTTCCTGAAGTTTCAGATTCAATTTGATTCATTATTTTCATAGCTTCGATAATGCACAACGTATCACCAGGATTAATTTGGTGACCCACTGAAATAAATGCTGCTGCTTCTGGAGAGGCTGAGAGATAAAACGTTCCAACCATTGGAGATCTAACAATTTCACCTTCAATTTCTTCTGACTCAGGAATTGGTGCTTGAGTAGTAGGCGAGCTCGGAGTGGCAGCTTGTGTTAATGGTGGAGCGGTCTGATGCTGCTGTGGCAAGGTTGTGACAAAGGTTTGGGGCGCCTGTTGTTCCATTACAATGTTTTGAGTTATTTTTGCTAGACGAATAGATTCTTCGCCTTCATTAATTTCAATTTCACTAATGCTTGACTCATCAAATAATTTAATTAATTTTTCAATTTTACTA
>JBLIDR010000225.1:0-4674 GCA_047632655.1 Francisellaceae bacterium
GAAAACCTAGTCAATTATGGTTTTAGATTACCATCTGCTATGGATAATCGACCGTTAATGTTCCCTGAATTTGAAAACTTGGTTAAACAAGCAATTTATGTTTCGGCCACACCCGCAGACTATGAGTTAGAACATTCTGAAAACACCGCTGAACAAGTCGTGCGACCTACTGGTTTGCTAGATCCTTTAGTTGAAATTAGACCTGTTGCGGTCCAAGTCGAAGATGCTTTATCTGAAATTCACAAGTGTGTTGCTAAAGATGAGCGTGTGTTAATTACGACACTGACAAAACGTATGGCTGAAGATTTAACTGATTATTTGAATGACAAAAATGTGAAAGTTAGATATTTGCATTCTGATATAGACACTGTTGAGCGTGTTGAGATAATACGAGATTTAAGGCTAGGCGCCTTTGATGTTCTGGTCGGTATTAATCTTTTAAGAGAAGGTTTAGATATGCCAGAAGTTAGTTTAGTGTGTATTTTTGATGCTGATAAAGAAGGGTTTTTGAGATCTGCTAGGGCTATAATTCAGACAATTGGTCGCGCTGCTCGTCACGTTAACGGACATGCTATTTTATATGCTGAACAAGTTACAAAGTCTATGAAAAAAGCTATAGAGGAAACTGAACGACGAAGAGCTAAACAGGTAGAGCATAATACAAAACACGGCATTACGCCAATCAGTATTAAGAAAAGTGTTGATGATATGTTGAATTTTTCACCTGAGAAACAAAAACAATCTGCTAAGCGTAAAGCACGAACAAAAATAGCTAATATAGATGTTGATACAATTATGGGCTCGAAGGAGGCTGGTAAATTAATTATAAAATTGGAAAAACAAATGCGTTTACATGCTAAAAATCTAGAGTTTGAAAAAGCGACTGACCTACGTGATTTAGTGTCTGAAATTAAAGAAAGACATTTATAGATTATTTATATTAATATCAAACAAATAGGAATTAACATGAAAATAAGAGTAGGGTACGAGATTGTATACAATTGCCCACAGCCAACCCCGATGATATTAGCACTACATATTCACTATTCTCGGTCCTCAGATTTAGTCAAAGCTGATAAATTAACCACCAATCGAGCCGTAGCTATTTCATATCATAATGATATTTATGGCAATAGGTTAAGTCGGATTTTTGCACCAGCTGGAGAGATTGCTCTTTCTTCAGATACGGTAATTAATGACACAGGTGACCTGGATATAATAAATATTTCAGCCCGTCAGACTCCTGTTGAAGAGTTACCTGGTAATACGCTTTTATATTTATTGGGTAGTCGCTACTGTGAAACTGATTTATTTACAAATTTGGCTTGGGATTTGTTTGGTCAGTCACAGCCAGGTTGGAGTCGTGTAAAAGATATATGTGATTTTGTCCATCAGCATATTACCTTTAATTATTCTAAAGCTAGACCTACTAAAACAGCTTGGGAAGTTTTACATGAAAAAACTGGTGTTTGTCGTGATTATGCTCATTTAGCGATTACTTTCTGCCGTAGTATGAATATCCCTGCACGATATTGTATGGGCTATTTAAGCGATATCGGCTTGCCACCACCTTATGCACCAATGGACTTTGCGGCCTGGATAGAAGTTTATCTCGATGGTCAATGGTATATTTTTGACCCAAGGAATAATAAACGGCATATTGGTAGGATTGTCATTGCTAAAGGTAGAGATGCATCTGATGTTTCTCTTAGTCATTCATTTGGGGTGAGCGAGTTAACAAGCTTTAATGTTTGGACAGATGAGGTTTTATAAAAATCGATATGTATAATGAAAACTTATCAAATGGAGTAAAATTATGATTAAATTACTTTTTTTATCCGGCAGTACACGTCGTAATTCACATAATAAAAAATTAGCACAACTTGGGGCTAAGCTCGCACAACAAGATGGTGTGCAAACAAAGTTCATTGATTTGCTAGATTACCCAATGCCTATCTACAACGGAGATGATGAGGAAAAGTCAGGGCTCCCAGAAAATGCTAAAAAGCTTAAAAAAATATTTGTTGAACATGATGGTTTTTTTATTGCCTCTCCTGAATATAACAGTTCTTTATCCGCCTTACTGAAAAATTCTCTTGACTGGATATCTAGAGTGCATGAGCAAGATGAACTCTCTCTAGTTGCATTTGCTGGTAAAGTCTCTGCAATATCTGCAGCTTCGCCAGGTGGGTTAGGGGGAATAAAAGGTCTTGTCCCGTTGCGTATGATGCTTGGTAATATAGGTGTTCATGTCATCCCGAAACAGGTTGCAATTTCATCTGCATTTAAAGCCTTTGATCAAGATGGAAATTTGTTAGATCTTACCCAGTTGGAAATGCTTGAAGGAGTAGTTAAACAATTTGTTGAGGTTACAAAAAAATTAAAATAAAATTAAAAAATTTAGCAATAATATATTTGTGATAAATTAACAAGTTTTATTTTAATAGTTTAAAAATTTATAGTACCAATAAATAAAATTTAACGTGATTTCATGAAAATAAAACCAATACACAAAGCATCTTGTCATTGTCGCTCAGTGGTCTGTGAAGTTAAATTACCAAACGGTCTAGAAAATCCACGTCGTTGTGATTGCTCTATGTGCCGTAGACGTGGAGCTATTGTTGCGTCAGTGTTATTGGATGATATTAAGATTATCAAAGGTCAAAGATCCTTAAGTCTTTACCAATTCAACACAAAAACCGCCAAACATTATTTTTGCTCTAAATGTGGAATATACACCCATCATCAACGTAGATCTAATCCGCACCAATACGGCTTTAATGTTGCTTGCCTTGAGGGTGTTAATCCTTTTGATCTAGGTGATGTTCCAACGCTTGATGGTGTAAATCATCCGGCAGATAAATAAAAGTATCTTTAGAAAAAAACTTTATAGTTTGTTATATAACAAGGTTACAACTTGATCCTGAAACCTTCTAGCTGATTTTCTTTGGCTGCTTTTTAAGTCATTAAGCATAATTGAGAAACTTAAACGATGGATCCTTTTGGTTAATACATATCCTGACAAAGTTGAGGTTCCTGACAATGTGCCTGTTTTGGCACGAACTTTTCCCATTAAAGCCTTAGAGTTCATTCTGTAAGCAATTGTTCCGCTGACACCAGAAATAGCTAATGAATTATAAAAAGTCTTACCAATTTTATTGTTATTATATGTTTCAGTTAAAAATTCAGCCATAAACTTAGGTGTAACGCTATCCAGGTGTGACAATCCAGAGCCATCTTCCATAATTAAATTGTTATCAGTCTCAATATCCAGTTTTGTATGAATTTGTTGGGTGATACCCGAAACTCCAGACTTAATAGTGCCTGAGCCATTTAGCTTGTGACCAACTGCTCGTGCAAGGCTTTCAGCATATAAATTATCAGAACGTTGCAGCATATGTTTTAGTAGATAATTTAGAGTTCCTGAGTGTATTGATGTTAGTAGAATTAAACCATAAGATGGCATATCTCCTACAGATAAAGTTCCTGTGTAAGTGATACGGCTTTTCTTCAGAATCACTTCAAGTTCTTGTAGTGTTTTTAGTGCTGGATTAGTTATGGCAAATTTAAGACGCCACTCTCCACGTTTTGGTAAGCAACCATTTAAATCAAGAGTGTTCCTTGAGTTCATTGATGCTTCAAAGCCGCATGTTTTACTCGTTTTCTTACTGACAAACTTAACTTTATTGTTAATTTTAATGTGATCTGCGTTGAATATAGGTTTTACTTTTGTTGATGATCTACCAGTACTTTGAATAGAAATTATCATACAGTTTCTATTCAAGTTCATTGAGGATGTTGGGGCCGCATAGCACTGATTGACATCAGTTTGAGCCCATCCAAGAGGATAATTACTACCGGTAAATGTATTGGCAATAGCGATAACATTACCGTTTATTTTATTTATACCTTTTGCTTGGATTTGTTTTATTAAGCGGTTTAAACCAGAAGTTGTTAAGGTTGGATCACCAGTAAAATTAATGTATAAATCTCCATATAAGGTGTGGCCTTTGAGGTTGGATTTTTTATAGTAGGCGGCTGTCTCAAATGAAAAATTACGTGAGAGAGTTAGTAATGCACCAACAGCTGTAAATACTTTATTATTACTTGCTGGAGTGTAGTTTGTGTTGCTATGGTGGTTATACAACCATTTGCTTGAATTGGTTCTTTGTACGGCAATCCCAATACTTGCGTTTGATAAGCCATATTTTTTAATTAAGTTCTGTATATCACCGTTTAAAGATGCAAAAGACGAGTTATATAAGGTGAGTGAAATGATAATTAAAAATATAAATTTTTGTAATAATTGCATTTTTGCTCTCAGGTTTTTAATATTTTAGTTATCAGTTATAAATGTATAATGGTAAAATCTAATTATTATTCTAGATCATTAAGCATAGAAATGAAGTCACAACTCGCATTAAATCAATTAAAATTCAATCTTTCTCTTGGGGTGTACGATTACGAAAAAAAAAATAAACAAAAAGTAATTGTCAACTTGAAATTAGTTTTCTCTGATATTCCTAGAGGATGTAAATCAGATAAAATCAAAGAAGTAGTTTGTTATGATCATTTAATAAAACATCTTAAAGAGCAAATAAATGATAAACATTTTGAGTTAATTGAGAATTTTTCTTGGTTCTTAGCTGAAAAAATATCTTCATTTATTGAGTT
>JBLIDR010000226.1:0-4656 GCA_047632655.1 Francisellaceae bacterium
AAGTCATGAACTACAAATAGTTTAAAGGATATGCTAAAGCTCTTATTTTGAATTGGAATGGGTATTAGCTGATACTAAAACAGCCTTTTTGTGGCGATCATGGGGGCGAAACCGCCTTAGACTTAATACTCTAAATCCATTTAAAGCTTAAATGATTCTAATGTCCGCTTTGGGCATTTGAGATCTAACGCCATGTAAAAGTTTTAGTCATCATTTCAGTTGTGAATAGATCTAATGTTTTAAGTGAAAAAGAAATTTTTAGGATCCCTAAACAGTCGTTTTTAACTAAAAAGCTAACTTCCGCTTTTGGATAAGGCTGTTTGAAAACTCTCAGCTTACAATTTTTATGCAACGCTACGTAAATTCAAAGGTAGTTGTAGTTTGACACCAAACTTACTACAGATTTAAATCTACAGAGCCTTTTTCGTTGATATTTCCGAATTACGCAAGTTCAAAATAGTTTTCACACAGTCTGGGCTAGTTGAAGAAGTATCTAATGATCACTAGCTTAATGTTAACAAACATACAATTGCGGACATTAAAATCAAGAGATTTTTGAGCTATATTTAGTGTTCATAAACGTTGAGCTACCTTCATCTTGATAGTCAACAAAGCCATCAAAGCGGTCATAAACACTTTAAATTAAAGAGGCAATCGAGCCGATCAAATAGTCATACCATTTTTATGCAGCATGCTAACTTTGATAATAAATTTCATTTACATTGATTGATACCTATAGGTTACAGTTGACAACCTAGGGTGTCATAAGTAACCTACAGGTATCATTTTTGTGTTAATGGAATAAATCAATGAATACTCAAATCATATCAACAGCAATAAACGAACAGATTTTCTTAAAAAGAAATTCATTATTAGGGATATTTGTAGGGTTAATGTTTACATCTTCTCCTTTATACAAATTACTTGAGCCTTTTATTACTCGATATGATTGGTTATACATAACCTTAGCTCTACTAAGTATAGTTTTAGGTATATCTATTGTTTTCACATTATTTAAAACAATAAAATCAATGGCAAATGTTGATAGATATACAATATGGTATAGTCATTTTAATGATGAGTATTTTAATCATATCAACAATAAAGGGTATAAATACTCATTCAACACTTCCTGTGTTTTCCTTGTGTTTTTTTCTGTTTTCGGTCATCACTTTCAAAGTTTTTTAATTAATCTATCCTTTAATGACTTTGCTGAGTTTACACTTGGGCTGTCATTCATCAGTTATAGCTTACCAATATTATTTCTATTACGAGGCGAAGATGAATAGTCAGTTAGATAATAATATTGCGAAATTACGGAGTAAAAGGAAGGTTTCTCAACAGCAGCTTGCTGACTTAATTGGTGTGTCTAGAAAAACAATTAGTACAGTCGAAACAGGTCGTTTTACTCCGTCAGTTGTTATTGCTCTAAGACTTGCTAGGTATTTCGAAATTCCTGTAGAGTCAATATTCGTATTAGATGAATAAATAAAGTCCAATAATTATATTCATTTTATTTATGCGTTTAACTTGTAGTTGTGAGTTGAAAAAGTAGATTTCAACACGATTCAGCTAACGGCAGCTATGAGCTTTCAGGAGTTATAGCTGTCATAGAATCCAAAATGCGATTGAACATCACCGTGAATGGCTCTTGAGCCACCACAGCGGCCATTCATCATCAAACAGTTAATGTAAACTTTGGTGCTATTCCTGAAGTTAGATTTCAGGTCTTAGCTTATTATTTCTAATGGATAATTGTCACATCCTTGGTTGGTTAAACCCATTATTAAGTTTTATTCCATAAAAAAATACCTGCTGAACTCCCACCATAAATTTTACCGTCATCCGTTTTCAATAATGACAATGCCATAGCGTTATTCAAGCCTTTTTTCATTGGTCGCCAAGTTTCACCATTGTTTGTTGATTGATAAAAACCTCGGTTATAAGCTGCAATATAAATAATGTCATCGGTAATTAATATATCCCAGGCACTACGAATAAGATCGTTTCCAAAACCAACATTAATTTCATACCAGCTATGACCGTTGTCTTCAGAACGAAACATACCAAGGTCTATAACACTTGCAAATATATGACCTTCTTTATTCTTTGCCAATGACCAAATATTAAAATCTTCTTTTATAAGAGACCATGTTTTAGCATTGTCAGTTGAACGATAAAGCCCACGGTTATTAGACACTAATAAATCACCATTATTTGTTTTAATGATAGGACGAATAGGTTGTTTATCAGGAAGAGATAACTCCTGCCATGTTTTACCTTGGTCATCTGAGTATTTTGCTGGTTTACGTACATCTACAACATACCAACGATCACCATCCACATATAAATTTATGAGATATTGCCCATCGAATGGAATACTTTGCCAGTTAAGTGTTTTCTCATCCGCGACAAGGAGATTATTCTCAGCGGAGCTTAACAGTTTACCACTATTGGTGCGTATCATTGGTGAAGCACCTCTTTGTATGTCAGGAGCCTGCCACTTATTAGAATTGGATGGTAACCCCCATATGCCGCTTTCTGTACTAGCAAGTAAATCACGATCTTTTGTTTGATAGAGTGAAAAAACAGCCCAGTCTTTTATGCCTTTACTCGCGGAGGTCCAGTGAGTTAGATCACTACTTTTCCAAAGCCCACTACCCTCTGTACCGACAAAAATATCACCAGTAGTAGACACGGTTAATGCCTGTCCACTTTTGTTTGAAAAACCTATAGAGTGCCAACTTTTACCAAAATTGTCAGAAATGAAAAGACCTTCTTTTTTGCTAAGAAAGGATTCTGTTGCAGCAATTAATTGCCTACCTTTTAAAGTTATTGCGTTTACTGTGATTTTAGTTGGCATTCCTGTTCCATATTGCTCCCATTGGTTGGACACTGAATTTAAACGGAAAATACCACGACCTGGAGTTCTCAGAGATCCAGTTGCAGCAAGGAGCTGATTATTAACCCTAATAACTTGGGATACGGGAATATTATCTGGCAACCCGACATTATTTTTTTTCCACGTTGTACCTAAGTCGTTAGATCGGTACAAACCATTGAACGTACTTGCGAAAAGTGTCTTTTTATCGGGAGAAGATAAACTAACAACCCAGTTCTCAGGTAAACTGGTTGGCTGCCAAGTAACACCGTCATCGATACTTAGATATACACCCGCAGTTCCATTGTCGCTAGCTGTTGTAACGAAAATTTTATTATCAATTTTAACTAAGTCATTAATATAAATAGCATCTGGTAGCGCTATTACTCGCCACGTCTTCGTTTTAGGATTTATCTTTATTAATCCTTTACGATATGCACCTACGAGTATGTGTTTAGATTTCGTTTCTAACAGAGAGTCAACGCTGATACTATGATCAGTAATTAATTGCCACGTTTTACCATTGTCGTGGGAGAAGTACAGTCCAGAAACACTACCTGCATATAATCCCTCATCGGTGGATAATAACGTTCTAGTTATGTCTGTAGCTAATGGTTGTTCAATTGGGGTCCAGTAACCGTTATCACCTGCGTTCACCCTTGAAATCATTATAAAACTTACAAGAATCATAACTATAAGAGTGTGAAATTTATTCATTTAATTTTCCCTAATTAGCGGTGCCACATGATAACTTAAAATATAATAGTTACTTACTATCTAATTGATATATATATGATATTACGCTATGTATCAATCTATTAAAATAGGAGTGAAATTATTATTGATTTTTTTATGGATACAGCCAGATACTAAATATGAACTAAAAGATAGATCGACTTATAGAATTAATGACTGAAATTGGGTAGTCATTAGCGTTAAAAGAAGGAGTTTCTACGGCAGAAATTAGCTTTAATGAGTTATTGCATCACCAATCCGATTGGACATTAATGTGACTGGCT
This sequence comes from Francisellaceae bacterium, assembly GCA_047632655.1. Lineage (GTDB taxonomy): Bacteria > Pseudomonadota > Gammaproteobacteria > Francisellales > Francisellaceae > CAJXRW01. The sequence continues at coordinate 3,901 of JBLIDR010000226.1, forward strand.
CCTGAGCCACCAAAGCAGTCATTCAGCGTTCACCTTCATGTCAAAAATGTGCGCATTGACGACGTTAGTAACTCGTTAATATTAACACCCGTAATTAACTCAATAGCTGCCCTTTGGGTTAGAGTTACCTTGTTAATTCTTGGCCTCAAAGTCCCGCTGCTATGTATGTAGAGTGATTTTCCATGAGTTTTTAAAAATAGTTGATTAATTATGTGATTATGTACCATTTCAATATAACATTGTTGGTCAAAAGGTGGAGCATTACTCTATTTAACTGATGTGCAGTAAAAGGAATTTAGTATGAACTATGAAGACTTACCTTTAGAAATGAGATTAAGATTTATTGCTGAGATTAACCCAAACGGAAAAAAAATTATTGGGGTTAGACCAAAAAAGTTCGATACTCACTTTGAATATAATTTTGGTAAAGATTGGGAGGGGTTCATGAATGCTCTAGACATCAACCGCTCTGAACTGTTCGAAACTAATAACCCGAAGAATATTCCTCAACTACTTTTTAGAGGTCACGAGAAAAAAAGATACAAATTGTTACCAAGTGCTTTTAGGGATTTAAGTCCTAATACCATCAATGGACATAGAGCTGGGCAAGGTAACTATGAGGGAGTAGAATCAGATGGTTTTATCAATTTCATTGAAGGAATGAATTCGATAGGTCTTCACATAGAACCAGAATCCTTTGAATATATAAACCAATTATCTGGTGAAAAAAAGGGATATAGCTCTGCTAAATTTGGT
>JBLIDR010000227.1:0-4652 GCA_047632655.1 Francisellaceae bacterium
ACCACGCTTATTATAAAACAGCGTCAACACTAGCCAATGATACTGTGCTTTTTAGAATTTACATAGGTGACGAAAACACAAGGACAGGAGGTGCAAGGTTTAGATTTGCTTCGTCGGATACTGCAACTATCGTAGTCAATGGATGGTTCTACCAAATAACCGAAGTCTAATGAACGAGATATTTAAAATAGTAGAAATAGTATGAGTTATATGAAAGATAGTACTAGGACCGCTTTAGGGTGGGCTATATATGCAGATGATGAAGTTGCTGGTCAAACAATTACAACAGGAAATTAAAAATATTATACAATAATGAATTTTATACAAACAACACCGTTTAGCTGGCTTAGTGGAGTAAATACAAAACTTTACTTTGGAATACAGTACGGCTCTATCAATAAAGAGAGGTTAGATGTTATTGTTCCGACCGATGCTACAGAACCCACTCCTGCAATAATAAACATTCATGGAGGAAGTTTTGTTTTTGGAAGTAAGGAGAATAGTTATGATTCCACTGAAGAACAATTAGAAGTAAAGTCTTATGTAGACGATGGAATAGCATATATATCTTTAAGTTACGACTTATTAGAATTTTATAACGAAAAAAAAGGTATTATAAGCTGTATGGACAGTTGTACAATAGCGCTGCAGTTTGTTAAATATTATGCAGATTTTTTTAATATCGATAAAACTAAGATTGCTTTATCTGGCGGAAGTGCCGGGGCTGGTATTGCTTTATGGATTTCTTCACAACCAAATCTAGCAGAACCGGCTAATTCTAATCAAATTTTTAGAGAGAGTACTGATGTTGTTGCCGTTGCCTTAAAAATACCTCAAGCCAGTTATGATTTTCAAGTTTGGGAAGACAGGGTTTTTAATACTCTTGGGTATAATATTCAGGATGACTATAATTTAAACCAATCTTCACAAGATTCTGTTCACAGGTCCTACGCAATCAATAGCCTCGAAGATATGTTTACAGAGCCAACAGTAACACTTAGATCGCGACTTGATATGCTAGGCAGTATAGATGCAAACAGTGGTGTACCAACGTTCATAGTGAGTGATAATCCGTATAATGATGTTGTTTCTAACGGAACAATTGAAGATATTAATCACAATGCCCTTCACGGAAAAGCTATAATGGATGCGTTAGTAGCAAGCGGGGTTGAAGTTGTGGCGTATTTAACTGGATTAAATATTGACGACCCAAGCGGAGAAACTAAAGAGGAATTTTTAAGAAGAAAACTAATTTAAAAAACACATAAAATGAATTTAAACATAGTAGGTTATCAATTAAGGATAAACACAGCAGGAAGCAACGGAACTCAATTGTATTGGGATAGGTTTTTTACACACGTATCGTTTGATAAAACAGGAGTTATTTTTACTGATAGAAGCGTAGAAAAAGGTCAAAATATTAACAAAACTTCTAAAGTCCACATAAAGTTTGCGGAATTTTCATACGCTGGGGATGCTTCAAGTTACGTGACTGAGGCAGCAATAGCAACTCTTTTCAGCACGATATTAAAAGCAGCATAATGAAGAGTAACGTAAGGACTGTATTGTTTAATAGAAGAAGGACAGGGGGTGACGCTGCTTTTATCATAAGCATATTAAGCGATGGAGCGGGAGCCTTTACCATACCGACAAACTCAGGCACTTATAACTATGATGTCGAGGTTGTTGGGGGTGCTACTTTTACAGGTAATACCGGCAACTTTCAAGTCACTGGATTAACTCCTAGTACTGCTTATGATTTGAGAATAACGGGTGCTTTTCCTCAGATTTACTTTAATAATACAGCCGTTGACCGAACAAGAATAACAGCCGTAAAGAATTGGGGAAGTCAAGTGTGGAGTTCTATGAATAACGCCTTTTGGGGCTGTACTAATTTAAACGGAGCAGCCGCAACTGACGCACCCAACCTTTCATCGGTCACAGATATGTCTCAGATGTTTCTTTCAGCAACGTCTTTCAATCAAGATATTGGTAATTGGGATGTGAGTAACGTAACGAGTATGTCACAAATGTTTGGAGGGGCCACATCTTTTAATCAAGACATAAACAGTTGGAATGTTGGAAGCGTAACCACTATGTTTCAAATGTTCATTAGCACAAACTTCAACCAAAATATTGGAAGTTGGAATGTTGGTAGCGTAATGAATTTCAGCGGAATGTTTAGGAGTTCAGCCTCTTTTAACCAAAATATTGGAAGTTGGAATGTTAGCAGTGCGACTAATATGTCATTAATGTTTCGAGATGCTTCAGCATTTGACGGAGCTATTGAAAATTGGAATGTTGGCAGTGTAACTACAATAGAGCAAATGTTTAGAGGGGCTTCATCATTCGATAGGAATCTTGGAAATTGGGATATTAGAAGCGTTACAAACGGAACTGACTTTATGCGAACTGTAACTATTTCAACTGTTAACTACGATGGTACTTTAGTTGGATGGGCGGCACTTTCAACACCTAATAATGGAGTGCCAATATCATTTGGTTCATCGAAGTACACGAATGGCGGTGCATCATTAGCGGCTCGAAATACACTAACAACAACTTATAGTTGGATAATTACCGATGGCGGTGGTATATAAAAATAAATAAATGAATAATAATAATAAAATTGAGTTTCCGAACCCGCCAGTTTACTACATAGTAATGTTGGATTTAAATCAAACGACACCGACAACTTATGGGTTTTTAAAATCTGATGAAGTTTTAGCAGCGGACGTTAATATCGAAAATATTAAGCAATTTACAAATTTCGAATCTTGGAAGTTAGAATTAGCGACTTATGGTATTGTAGTGGAATTAGATTCAAATGGTAACTGGTTTTAATGTAAGATAATGAAAAAAGAATTAAGAGCATCATTTAATGACCGAAACGGTAAATTCTCTAGCAAGAGATTGTGGGGTGCTGTTACGCTTTGTAATGGCTTACTTATAGCTTGGAGTTCAATGGTTGTAAAAGTCCTTTTAACGGTTGGATATATAGTTTCAGAAAATGAATTTATAATTGATACCACTTTAATTCTTGGAATAATTACAGCAGGAGCAGGATTGTTTGTTTCTACTTATGCCGAGCCACAAAATAAGATGCCAATAGACAAGAATCCTTATAGCCAAGAGGAAACAATAAACTAAATTATTTAAAATGATAACAACAAAACAATTAATGTCTAAGTATGGGAAACCAACACAACAAGGTTCAAATTTAGTTATGATAAAGCTACCTTATCCAATGCGATTAGCGTGGGATTTAGATGTTTCAGTAAAAAGAATGAGATGCCATAAGTTAGTTGCAGACAATTTTAAAGCGGTTTTTGATGAGTTGCTTTGTGTTTATGGTTATGAAAAAATAGTTGAGCTAGGGATTGATTTATTTGGAGGTTGTTTTAACTTTAGAAAAATGAGAAACGGAAGTGACTATTCCCGTCATAGTTGGGGAGTTGCTATTGATTTAGACCCTGCAAGAAACTTACTAAGAGAAACAAGCAGAACGGCAAGATTTGCCCGCTCAGAATATAAGCCAATGATTGAGATTTTTTACAAACACGGATTTGAGAGTTTAGGAGTAGAAAAGAATTACGATTGGATGCATTTTCAAATAAATAATTAAGCAACTGTCAAGGAAATCTTGACAGTTCAAAAAAGAGAAAGAAATAAATAAAACAAATAATTATGAAATACAAAAAAAATAAGTCGAAATCAAAACCAAAGGCAAGTAGTAAAACAGTTAACCCTGATCCAAAACCACCAAAGCCAAAAAAATAATGCGAGCTATTTTATTAATATTATTTTTATTGATTTATATTTTTAACGTAAATATATGCGCTTACTTTTATCCTGAGTATCTAACCGACTATAAAGTTTGGGAAGATTGGTATTATCTAAGAGGCAAAATATATGAATTTATGTTTTTTATAGCAGTATTAATTCCATTTAAAAAGGAAACAAACCTATCAAGGTCTTTGGCTTTGCTTGGATTAATATTAATAGGTGCGAGTTTTATAGATAAAATATTAAATATAAACCAAACTATGTTAAGAGATTGGATGATTGTAATTCCTTGTGCTATTGCAGTTGCTAATATGGTATATCAAAATAAAAATGACACTAAATAAATTAATTCAGTTTTATAATTTAATACGTTTATTTCGATGGTTTGTCGTTATTTACATTAGCGGATATTGCATAAACACATTTGCATATCATTTAACCAAAAAAACACTAATTGTGGAAATAGGAACATACGTTTTAATAATTTTTTTCTCATGGATTTTTGCGGTTGGTTTTGTAAACTTAATTAAGGAAATAAAAGAAGGAGGTATTGAATACCATTTAAAAAAGACGGCTAAATCCATAAAGACGGTCTTTAATGAGTTTTTTTAAAGGATATATGGTGTACTCAATTCCTGCCATATATACTATACAGGACGGGTTGTTAAACGCTAACATTGACATTGTGCCTATTATAGTTTCTTTAGTCGCTACCTTTGTTGGGGCGTCTAAACGATTAAGTGAAAAGCGAAAGACGGGGATATTGTTAAGAGCTGATGTTATTGACGCCTATGTCTCAGGGCTTGTAATTGTAATATTGGCCTATGGCGTTTGGCTATGGCTAAACAACCTTTACATACTGTGTG
>JBLIDR010000228.1:0-4625 GCA_047632655.1 Francisellaceae bacterium
ACAGGGTACCCATAAACCTTACATCTTGAAGAACTAGGCATAAAACGTTCAACTTCTTTTTTAGAATATTCCCCCCACAAAAGAAGCTCATTGGCACATACATTTTCATAATTCATCACATCAAATGGTATCTCATTAATATAGTTGAAATAGAGTCCATGCTGTAGACTATATGTTTTAATTCTTCTTTTCCTAAAATAATATGATAAAAAAGACTCAATTAAGTAAGAGCTATTAAATGCGACATATTTTTCACATCTAATGTCCATTTTTTCAATCTCATCAATAATTTTAAATGCGACTGAAATTCCACAAGTAAGAACTACCTTATCTTGTAAGCTACACTTCACTTTTCTCAAAAAAACAACAGCTCTAAGTAAACTGGATATTGTCATTAATAAACCGTTTATTTGTTCTTTTTTGGTATTATCTATACGAACATACTGCGGCCCAACATTAGGTGCGAATTTTGACATTAATAGCTGGTAATCACTTCTTTCTGTTGAATATGTGAGAACTATATCGTCAGACTCTAAATCTTGCAGTTTTTTTACGTTAAGAAAAATGTAATTAGTAAAAAGCTTTCTTGTAGGCTTCCAAGTCATCATCCCTAAATAGCTGCCCAAGACCAAATGCAGAGGATAATCTCTATAGCATTTTCCCTCTAAAAAGCTCTTTAGTTTTTTATACTGTTTAAACTTAGTATTTTCCAAAATTATTTTCCCATTGGAATATTAAAGATTACTAACGTCAGTAATCTTTCTGATGTAAAGAAAAACTGAAAATTGGATACCGTATGCAGCACAAAATTTACAATAACTTAAATTTTCTGGCAAAGAACAATCTTACCAACATGCCTGAAAAGTCAGCTAAAACAATACATCCAATCAATAAGTGGATAGAACTTAAATCAAAAAAGATTAATAACCCAAGTGCTATAAAATATGCAACTGAGGCGGTCAAAATGCCTAGATGGGCATAATTTTCTTTACCTATTGCTGTCAACGCTGGGTAACCCCAATAAGAGGAAACGATTACGGAGAGCAAAGATAAATAAAAAATAACGCTTAACTCAGTGAGAATTTTCACATCAAAAGAAAATATCAGGCTTAAGATTTGAGCACCATAAAAAAACACAATAGGTAAAACAGCCAGATGTATAAAAAACGAACTGATTGTTAACCTCTTTATAAGGAGAAAATCTTTCGTGTTAACAGTCGATGTATACAATACCCTTGACACTGCACCAATAATAGATTGGCCTACTTTATATAGTTGAATGGCAATAGAATATATTGCAACAAGTTCTGCAGATAGTAAAAAAGAAACAAAATACGTGCTGGATTGCTGATATAAATTAACAAACAACTTAGCACCATAAAATGGCAAGCTCCCAATTAATACAATTTTAAACTTGGTAAAACTAAATATTATCTTTTCTAATTTATTATTTTTTAAAAAATATATAAATAAAGAAAAGCTTGTTAATGCAGCAATAACAACATGTAAAACAAGCACTTTTTCTAAACCAAAACTTGAAAAGTTAACAGTTATTACAAGCACCACCATTAAAAATTTAGTAAATATTTGCACCTTAGTTAAAAGTTTATAATTTTCTAGTCCTGTAAGAATAGGAGTGACGTTTAGAAACTGAAAAAAAATTAGAGCGCTGAGTAGTAACTCTACAACGCCAAATTGCGCTGAAAATACTATCAAGACAGCCAGGACTACAAAAAAAACAACTAGTTTGGTAACTAGAAAAATCCAAAATAATGATGAAACTTCTGCAATATCATCCCTATTTATTGATATTTGTTTACCTAAGTACATTCCAAAACCTAGCTCCGCAAGCACGATAAACAAAGCCGTTTTAGCAAGCATTGCAACATAAAGGCCATATTCATTCATCCCCAAACCTGATGTTAATATAGGAATAATAATTAATGGTGCTAATATATTGATAAGCGTTGCGAAAATATTGTTAAAAATATTTGATATAACTTTTTTAGACATCTTTATTTACTCATCTATTTACCACGGACACAATACACGCTAGGTAAAGACAAATAATCTTTACAATCGGCATCAGTTATGGTCCCTGTAGGCACAAACTTTATTGTACGATATGTTCCGGAAAGTACTTTCATAAGCTGAGCACTTCCTCACACTTTCGCTCGAAATACTTTTACAGCTTTCGAATTCTTTTTTCATTTGCTTTATCACCTCAAATGCTTCGTCTGTTCTTAAAGTCACTTCAAAAACTTTATAACCCAATAAAATCAGATTTTCTATCTTTTCATCAAATATTACTCACTCTTCAATGAACAAAACAAACATACCCTTGACTGTTGAATAACCCATAATCAATCATCTATTAATGTATGATTAATACTTCTAAGTACTTCTTTCTTATTATCTAAAAATTTGGATGACTTACCATACCTCTAACTTCCAGTGTGGCTTTACTACAGCTGGCAAATGCTCTCTAAAAACATTTGCCAGCTGTTCCGTACTAAATTTAGCTTAACTTATATAATAACGTACGCTTGTTGCTTACTTGGCTCATTACCTTTTTTTTTAGATAAAACAACGTAACTTAATACTGTTATCCTCGGCCATTCAAATACGATGTCATTTGGCATCAATATGATGAATAACCTTGTGTAATACTAGTTCTAAATGACCGTGTAATTGCTCTTGCATACTTGAGGTACTGTCGTTTTTTGTTTTCATTTTGCAAGTAACTTAGGTCTAATGTCCCATCAAATAGTTGTTCTTAAGCTTCTGCTTACCTTTAACGTTAATAGATAATAACCATCTAAATTAAAGATTTCTGTTGATATTTTTTCTGACAATCCATTCGGTCAATTTTGACAAGACACCCGCTAATATTTAATAGTTCAAGCCACGCTGGTATACCCGTTATTTTATTGGTTTTTTCTGCTGTTTCACTTGGCTGATAGTATCTTCATCAGCCGTGGTAGAACACTCATCCTAACGATATCATCACGTCTTTTACTCTTTAGGCACGCTTCCGTCCATTGGTTTGGCTCCGAAAGCATCACTATCTCTTTGTTTATTTCGCTACAACCCCTGCCACCATTTACTGGCGATTAGTCAAGTGCTGTATTAATTAGCACTGATATTAAATTTTTTATTACAAGTAAACACAGTTATAAACATCTGTTGATCATTTACATATCATTCATAACAAATAAGACTTTTAAGCTTGAGCCTTTGAATACAATCTTTAACGACAGCATTTAAGCTATAGCCATGGTGCATTCGTCTTTTTTAGAAAGTCACATTTTTTAACTATTTTATTTGTTAACTATTTTTTCAAAGTCTTGGTTTTTTACAACAAACTGACTTTGTTGACCTAACATTTACCCCATTAACACACTGCTCTCTAAGCCGTCTTTGGCTTGATATATGGCTTTTAATAAGCCTTGTTTGAACTCTACTGTGTCGCCTTGGCAATAAGCGAGAAACTCAGTTAAGCTTTTATCTTTGTTATTACCGGCTATGCTTTTTTTAATACCTTCAATAATGCCATTGCCTATCACCGCGTGGTTCAAGCCAAAACGGACAAAACTACCCACACCCCTAGTTGAGCGAATAGCACTAAAGTTAACCACTTGCCTGTCTAGCAGGATAAATAAGTAATTGGGAAATAATGGTTGAAGCGCTATTATCGTAACTGTCTTTTTTTATTACTTTTGCTATTTTAGGTAAAAAAGTATTGTAACATTGCAAAATGAAATTATCACAAGCCCGTTGTTGTTCTCTGGGCTTAGAGGTGAGTACATACCAGTGAGAGTTTGCTGCATTTAACATAACTTTAACTTAATTTTTTAACCTAACTGTTCAACATAACTCTTTAACCGATAGTTTTTAATCTAACCTAATAAAATTAACGCTATTAGCCATACCCTGGCTAATACAGTACTTAACGAAATAGCGACTTACTTATCTGATTTATACTCGTAATTGTAATAGCCGTAATTACCGTAATAACCATAGGTGTTACTGGCTTTTTTCACTACGCCATTAAATACCACGCCTTTAACATCGATCCCATTTTGTTCAAGTCTTTGGCGGGTATAAGCGATTTCTTTCACCGAATTTTGGCCATAACGAGTGATAAGTAGAAAAGTGCCGCCATTACCACCAATGATAGCGGCGTCAGTTACCGCTAACACAGGTGGCGTATCGATAATAACGATGTCGTATCTAGCTCTTACTGCGTCGTTTAAGTGCCTAAAGTTTTTATGCATTAGTAATTCTGATGGGTTCGGGGGTATGGATCCCCGGGTAATCAGGTCAAAGTCAACTACATCGGTTGGTTTAATAACGCCTTCAAGTGTTTCTTGGCCTGATAAGTACTCTGACAAACCCTTTTCAGGCTTTAACGCCATTAACTTATGCAAATAGCCTCTGCGCATATCGCCATCAATTAATAATACTTTTTTACCACTTTCAGCCAAAATCACTGCTAAATTAGCTGAGATAAATGACTTGCCAACCTCTGGCGATGGGCCGGAAATGATCAGCAAGTTATTCTCAGCCTCTATCATGGCAAAATGTAAACTGGTTCGTAAATTTCGTAACGCTTCAATCGTTAA
>JBLIDR010000229.1:0-4621 GCA_047632655.1 Francisellaceae bacterium
GCGAAGGACATGGGTATATTGTATTCAGGGCTACCTGATTGTAATTTATCTATTGTCCATAAGCGTTGCTGTGAGCTTGATAATTGATAACAATCCATTTTATTTAGAGTTTGGATAGCCGGTAATAATTGACCTTTAAAATCTTGGGTTAAGGCTATAGATAACATTTTAATCGTAGGGTAATCGAATAAGATTTTTAAAGGCAATTCAATCTCAAAATTTTTTCTTATGGAACTAATTAAACGGGTAGCCAATAACGAGTGTCCCCCTAGCTCAAAAAAATCATCTTCAATACCAATATTTTTGATTCCTAATAAGTCTTCCCATATTTTACATAGGGTTGTCTCGGTTGGATTGGATGGTGCGACATATTCTACACTTTGTAAGTCTTTGTCATTTAGCTCAGGAAGTGCCTTACGATCAACTTTACCATTACTAGATAATGGAACTTCATTAATAAGGATAAATTTAAAAGGCATCATGTAATTAGGTATGTTTTTAGCTAAGTATCTTTTTATTTTTTCAATGAATGGCTTTGCATTAACTGAGACTATGTCTATATCTCTAGGAAGGACATATGCTACGAGCCGCTTTTGGTTAAGACCTTTAGAAATAACATCATGTACAGCAACAACTAAGGCGTCGTTTATTTCGTCGTAGCATTTAAGTCTGTATTCAATTTCTCCAAGCTCAATACGAAAGCCTCTTACTTTGACTTGATTATCCACTCTACCTAGAAACTCTAGATTACCATCGTGCATCCACCTGGCTTGGTCGCCAGTCAGGTAAAGCCTTTGGCTTTTATTACTGTTGAGGTTATTCTTAACAAACTTTGAACTGGTTGTTTTTTCATCATTCAAATAACCTAAGGCCAAGCAGTCCCCTGCTATAAATAAATCTCCAGGAACACCTATTGGGCAGGGTTGCAAACGTTTATCTAGTACATAATACTGAGAGTTTTGAATTGGTTTTCCATAGGGTATACTTTTCCACGTAGGATCAACGTCCTCTATCAAAAAGTAGTTTGACCATATTGCTGCTTCAGTAGCCCCACCTAAACCTATAATTTTGGCGTTATTAAATATATTTTTTACCTTTACAGGTAAATGTAACCCAATCCAATCTCCACTAAAAAACACTAATTTCAAGCTCTTACTTGCCTCTATACTGGCGCAATCGCTCAAGTATGGAATAATTTGATCCATATAAGCGGGTGAAGAATTCCAAAACGTAATTGAGTCATCCAGTAAGATATCTGCTAGAAGCGAAGGAGTACTACATTCAGTACTGGATGCTACTTTTATTTTTCCACCTACAGCTAACAGACCAAAGATATCATATACAGAGAGATCGAAACTTATAGAGCTAACACAGAGCAAATAGTCAGTTTGGCATACACCAAATGTTCGGTTAACCCAATCTAATGTATTCACTACCGCCTTATGCTGAAGTACAACTCCTTTTGGAATACCTGTAGTACCTGAAGTAAAAATAGTATACGCAAGACTATCAGAGCTAAGTCTAATGTTTGGGTTTATTTTACTATAATGAGTTAATTCCCATAGAGTTGAAAAATTGAATACAGTCCCCCCTTCTTGGTTAATGTTTTTAAGCCTGTTTTTTGTTAGTGCTGATTTTTTTATAATCACATCAAAACGATATTTAAGTTCGTTATCGAAGTAGCTACTACCTCCATTATTTCGATATTTCACCTCTATTTCATCCACAAACATACTTGATTTTTGATAATTACTGAAAAATCCCTCATGTAGATAAAGCATTTTATCTACTGAGTGTGAGTAGTCTTTTTTAGAATATTCGGGATTGTTTTCTTGAAACCGTTCAATCGAAAAATTAAGTTCTTGCTGTTGTTTTAGATCTAAAATATCAGCGAGAACAATAACCCCACCTGGCTTCAACAATTCAATAGCATCATCCAAAGTTTCCTTTAAATACTCCGCATCAGGAAAAAATTGTACCGTACTCGCGATTAAAACTAAATCTAACGAGCCCTTTTTGATGTTTGGAAGTTGATGAGCAAAGCCCGTTATAAACTCTATATTGTTCTTATAATTTTTTGCATTGGAGGATCTATAAACATATTCTTGATTTTTTTGTTGCGTGATTGGTGATGGATCTAAAGCGTAATATTTACTTACCTGTTTACCTAATTCATAACTAATTAATCCCGAACCACAACCGATTTCCAAAGCGCAACTGTCTGAGTTTATATATTGTGATGCTAATGAGACGATCCAATTTCGATAAAAATCAACTTCTACTTCGCTAAATACTTTACCTGTATAAATACTTTTAAATCCTGCAGCATCTACAGCACCTTCAGCCGTATCAACAATATAATCAAATAACGTTTCAACGGCTGAAAAATCAAAATGCTCATAACTAAGCTTTGTTGACTTACTATCGATTAATAAAACATGTTTAATTAATCGATATGTCCATTGAACTTCTCTGATCCATTTCAATTGTGATCTTGAAGCGATAAAAATTAAATTTTCTTGATGACTCTCCCCTAGCTGCTGTAAAATACTTGTGACTCGTCCTTTAGGTGAATTGGGTTCTATTGGTAAATAGCCAGCCCCTGACTTTAAAACCCCTAACATGGAAATTACCATATTAATCGAACGTTCAATACATATTCCGACCAAAGTATTTGGCTTTACACCATGCTCCAGCAAGTAATGCGCAACCTGATTAGCCTTTTCATTCAATTCACTATAAGTCACCTTGCTACCTTCAAATACAATAGCTACATTATCTGGCGTTTTTATTACTTGTTCTTCAAATAATTGATGTATCAGCTTATTTTCCGGGTATTCACAATAGGTATCATTTTGCGAATGAATTAGAAAATTTAATTCTTTTGGTGATAAAATCGGTAACTCACTTATTGCAATATCAGCTGGCGTGACTACAGCCTTACTCGCTGCCAGCCCATTTAATAAACGACATAAATGATCATCCAACATGCAAATCTTTTCTTCACTAAAAATACTTGTATCATAAGTCCAATTTAGCCTTATTCCATGCTCGCTAATATTAATGGCGATATCTAAATCAAATTTCGCCGTGATCATATTTGTCTTTAACGGGGATAAGCTGGCATCGGCTATTTTTAATGTATTATCAAGTGTTGTATTTCCCAGCGAATAATCAGTATTTGTTGTCAACATTATTTGAAATAACGGCGTATAGGCTGTACTACGGGCTACTTTTAAACGCTCGACTAACTGTTCAAAAGGTACATCTTGATTTGACTGAGCATCTAAATGCACCTGGCGTATATGTGAGAAGTAGTCTGATAGTTGAGCATAGCTGGTATCCAATCTCAAAACTAACGTATTTACAAAAAAACCTATTAATGGTTCAAGCTCACTTTGAAACCTATTTGCGACTGGCGTACCTATTACAATATCTGTGTTATTACTATGACGTGACAAAACTAATGCCAATGCACCATGTAACAGCATAAAAGGAGTCAATTGATGTTTTTTAGACAATGCTAATAGGGAAACAGCTACTTCGCTCGGTAGCTGACTTGATAAACGCTCCCCCGTATGTTGTTTAACGGCAGGCCTAGCATTATCCAATACCAGACTGTGAACCGGAGGAGTATCTGATAATTGTTCATCCCAATAGCTAAGTTGGGACTCTAACAATTCTCCTTTTAGATATTCCCTCTGCCAATGCGCATAATCAGCGTATTGGATATCTAGCGGTGATAGATTGGCGGGTCGTTGTTCTTTTATTGCCTGATACAGAGCAACAAACTCTCGAACAAGAATATCCAAAGACCAACCATCCGATGCTATATGATGCATATTAAATAAAAGCACCCCCTTGTCTATCCCATCATTCTCTTTTCTTTCTAACACAATGTAACTGGCTCTCATCATGAGATCTAAAGTTAAATCAAATGATTTTTTGGCGTCTAATTTTATCAATAACTCAAGCTTAGCTTGTTTTTCGTTATCAGGTTCCGATGTTAAATCATATCTTGTTATTTCAAATTTAATACTTTCTTGAATGCGTTGCAACGCTTCACCTTGCTCATTTTCCACATAAACGCTGTGCAGTATTTCATGACGGCTAATTATGCTAGAGAGTGCCTGCTCGGCTATTGCACTACTAAAATCCCCTTCTATTTCAAAGGCTGAAGGCATATTATATTCTACACTCGACCCTTGTAGCCTATCCATGAAAAATAAACGTTGCTGTGAAAATGACGTTTTTAAATGCTGCTTTTTATTTAAAGCGTAATTTTCTACTGCAAGATACATTTTTGATTCTTCTGTTTTTTTAGCTAGGCGCGCTTTTAATAATTCTTTTTTTTTGTTTATATTATTAGTCATTAATTAAATTTCCAAAGTACATTAAAAAGCATCAAGGTTAATTTTTAGATGATAAATATTTAGCTAAACTTTCAATTGACTGGTTTTTCCTTACATCACCAATAGTCAATTTAATACCGTTTTTATTAGTCATAGAAACCATACTAAATAAACTCAATGAATGCCCACCTAGGTCAAAAAAGTTTGCGGTAATACTAAGTTCACTTTTTGAGATCTCGAGTACTTCCGCCCATATTTTTACTAACGTT
>JBLIDR010000230.1:0-4620 GCA_047632655.1 Francisellaceae bacterium
AGCATGTTACAGATGCCTCAAATGCATCAAGGACTATGTTGTTTAATATTAACTCTATGCAATGGGATGATGATCTGTTGAGTATTTTTAATATTCCTAAATCAATGTTGCCCTGTGTAAGGCAATCTAGTGAAATTGTCTCAACAACTGCTACCACCTTGTTTGCATCAAAATTACCAATATCAGGAATTGCCGGAGATCAACATGCTGCATTATTTGGGCAGATGTGTGTTGATGAAGGCATGCTAAAAACAACTTATGGCACAGGTTGTTTTATGATGATGAATATTGGTAAAAAGCCAAAAGCCTCAGAAAATAAATTATTAACCACAGTTGCTTGGCAAATTAATGGTGAGACAACGTACGCCTTAGAAGGTAGTGTTTTTATTGGTGGTGCAGTTATTCAATGGTTGAGGGATGAATTAGAATTCATTAAAGACGCTAAAGATAGTGAGGTTTTGGCTAATTCTGTATCAGATAATGGTGGCGTTTATGTTGTTCCAGCTTTGGCTGGTCTTGGTGCTCCTCATTGGGACCAATCTGCAAGAGGGTGTATTGTTGGCTTGACTCGCGGTAGTTCAAAGGCGCATATCACACGGGCTGCACTAGAAAGCATTGCGTATCAAGTGCATGATATTGTTAGAGCCAAAGAGTCAGATACCGGGATTAAAGTGACAGAAATGAGAGTAGATGGCGGCGCTGCAATGAATAATTTTTTGATGCAATTTCAGTCGGATATATTGGGTGCTAAAGTCATTAGGCCTCATATATTAGAAACAACTGCATTGGGTGCGGCTTATCTAGCCGGTTTAGCAGTTGGTTATTGGGATGATATAGATTCTTTGAAAAAAAAGTGGTCAATTGAGCATGAGTTTATTGCTAACAAAGATCAATCTTTAGTTAATGCCTTGCTGACAGACTGGGAGAAAGCATTAATGCGTTCAAAAGGTTGGTGTGATAATTAGTCCAAGAACAATCAGATTATTTAAAGTTTGTTGAGCTTACTTGAATGATTAATAAAAGTACTATGGTGATTAGAAAACAATTAGAAATTAGAAATGCGGCCATTCTTTGAAGTACGTTGTTATAGGTTAGATGGATAATAGAATGGATGAATCTAAATCCAATAAATAGCCATGCTAATATTATATAGGTTGTGTTTGTATATTGCAGTATAACTATGAGTACAATACAAATGTAAAATACATTAGATAATATACCTAAGTTTTCATAATGCCTTGAGGCAATAATAAGCCATTTATTTTTATTAGCATCAAAGTTCATGCTTTTAAAATGGTCTTTATTTACATACTCCCCACGCAGAGCAACTACGCGAGCAAAAAGTAAAACAAATAGGCTCATAATAGTTAAAATCATTAAAATAAAGGCTGGGTATAGAAGCGTTGTATTGATTGTCATTTATAGGGCTGTATTCTTATTATTTAGATTTTCCCAAGCATTAGGGGTATATGTTTTTAAGGATAGAGCGTGAATTTCACCATTTTCAATACGGTTCCCAAGTGCTTCATAAACCATTTTTTGTTGCTTAACTTTGTTTTGTGTGTCGGCAAAAATTTTGCTAATTACAATGGCATCAAAATGTACATTGTCAGGTGAGTTAACCATAGCAATGCTGTGATTGCCTAGATTATTTTGAATTAATTCTTTGAGCTCTTCTGAAGTCATACTATTTCTCTCATTTGATAATGTTATCAACGCCTTGAACACTCATTAATTTTTTCATGTCAGGGTTGGTTATATTTTCATAGTTTAATGATATTCTGTGTTTTTTTGCATATCTTAAATTAACTAGTAGCCAAGACAATCCGGCGCTATCGATCTTTTTGATATGTGCAAGATCAATTAGCCAGGGGATATTTTTAGTTAGCTTTTTTCTAAGTGATTTTGATTCCTTTTCTAGGTTTGTAACATTGTTAAATGTCACTGTACCGCCTAAATCCCAATGGTTATTTAACTTAATGTTTAAGCTGTAATTATCCTTTAGTTCTTGCATTGACTTTTTCTACACCCTTGATTACATCATTCATTGAGCTTATCGGTCTAAATTGTGATTGATAATTTTGCATAATACTGATGCCTTCTATTGCAATGTCATAGATCTTCCATTTATTATCAGAGTTGATGATATATACTGTAATATTAGATCCGGAGTTGTTCTGGTTATCAGTGTTTATTACATTTCCAGTAACTTGCACATATTTCTTATCCTTCCAGGCTTCGGTAGGTAATGAGTTAAGCGTTACTTCATATGCGCCAACTTTAGCTACATTCCTTGCATAAATATTCGTTAATAAGATTAAAAATTGATTTATAAATTTATTTTTTTGTTGATCAGTTGCTGTTCGCCATTTTGGGCCTAGCATCATTGCTGCAACTTTGTTAGTATCAACATTAGGTAGGAGGTATTTATCTATTATAATTTTTAACTCTTTTGGATTGCTATTAATTTCATCAGTTTTTTTCTTTAGAATCGATTGAATGGTTAAAATTGAGTTGTCTAGCATAATAAGAGGGCTTTGATCGCTATTTGTGGCGGTAGATGTATGTGTAATTTTGGTGGATGGTATTTTATTTGAAACATTGGTTGATGGTTTTATATTTTTATCTTGTGCGATTAGTGCGGTTGGAGTGCTATTGGTGTTTTTTTGTTTGGATGGCTGTTCTCTGTTATCTGATGATTTAACAGAGGTATTTGTAGTTTGACTGTTGTTTTTAGATGTTACAGCGTCTATTCCTGTTGTTGAGTTTGTTGTTTGTTGCAAATCGCTGCTTTTATTTGGGTTTGAGCTGGTGTTATCTGTGCTAAATGTAGAACACCCTACAAGTAATACTGTTGATAATAAGGCTATTTTTTTAATCATTTTTTGTCGTTTCCTCCTGAGGCAAATGTGCTAATAAGCGAACCTAAGTTCGTAGCTGAGTAAGCAGTATGAATTACGCTATTGTTATGTAAATTTTTAATGTTTCCGCCTGCTTGTAGGCTGACGTAGTTTTCACCTAAAATCCCTTCTGTTTGAATTGAAGCGCTGGTATCATCTGGAATTTTATCATATTGATTATAAATTTCCATTGTAACTACAGCCATGAAAGTTATTTGATCTAGTCTAATGCTTTTAACATATCCAACTTGTACGCCAGCAATTCTTATTGCGCCATTTGTTTGCAGTCCACCAATATTACCAAATTGGGCTGTTACTTGGTATTTATCTTGACCAGATAGAGATGCAGTGCTCATCCCGCTTGCTTTAAATACTAAGAAGAATAAGGCGATACAAGCGCATATTACAAAAACACCTACAATTAATTCAGTTGATCTTTTATACATTATAATCCCTTAAACATAATAGCGGTTAATATAAAGTCTAGACCTAGAATTAATAGTGAGGAATAAACTACAGTTTTTGTTGTTGCTTTGGCTATACCTTCAGAATCAGGGCGGCACGCATATCCTTGGTATATAGAGGTACAGGTTACGGCAATTCCAAATACAATACTTTTAATTATACCATTTATTATATCTTGAGGGAGTAGATTTGCCTGCATGTTTCCCCAAAAAGTTCCGTAATATAAGCCTAAAATTTTAACACCAACCAAATATCCGCCATAGATAGCAATTGCGCAAAATATGATGTTGAGTAATGGCATGCATATTATTCCAGCCCAAAATCTAGGTGCAATTATAAAACGAATTGGATCAACTCCCATCATGCTTAGGCTTGATAGTTGTTCAGTTGTTTTCATCAAACCAATTTCAGAAGTCAGGGCGCTTCCGGACCTTCCGGCTACAAGAAGAGCTGTTATTACGGGTCCAAGTTCTTTTATAATACTTAAGGCTACCATCGGGCCAAGTGCCGATTGGGCGCTAAATTTTGCTAAGGTATAATATCCTTGTAGTCCTAACACAAAGCCAATGAATAGGGCGGACACACTTATTATAATTATAGATTGGACACCAATATTATTCATTTGCTTTATTATTGATCTAATTCTGACTGAACCGAAGATAGTTAGAGAAAGAAACATCATTGCTTCACCAAAAAATATAACTTTTTTTAATGAGTATCTTCCGATTTTAGATATACCAATGTATAAGCGAAACAACATCAAATGAACTCCTCTGCCGGGTAATGGAATGGAACGGGTCCGTCTGGTCGGCCATTAAGGAATTGTTGGACAAATTTTGATTTTGAATTTTTAATATTATCAGGGCTACCTGTGGCAATAATTTTTTTATTTGCTAGTAAAATTACATAGTCTGCAATGCTGAGGACATCATGGATGTCATGAGAAATAATAATTGATGTCATCGATAAAGATTCGTTTAATGATTTAATTAATTTCAAGACGACGCCTAGTGATATAGGATCTTGCCCGGTGAATGGTTCGTCATACATGATGATTTCAGGATCTAGTGAAATGGCTCGTGCAAGTGCGGCTCGCCTGAGCATGCCCCCGGATAATTCGCTGGGGAACATTTTAGCTGTACCCCTTAAGCCAACAGCTTCTAATTTCATCAATACAATATTTTCGATAATTGACTCAGGTAGATTTGTATTTTCACGAATTGGAAAGGCTACATTGTCAAAAATATTGATATGG
>JBLIDR010000231.1:0-4619 GCA_047632655.1 Francisellaceae bacterium
TAATTCCATACATAGCCGTTCCATTTTATTTTTATATTGGTATTCGTAAGCGTAAACACACTTCAATAAAGCCTAAAATTCGTATGTTGGGTAACCCTGATCATATCGTGGCGACATTCAATCACCCGATTAGTGATGTGTTAATACGTTCAGGAATGCGTAAGCCAACCATAGACAATACATTTAAGTTGTTATCTGATGGAGTCTCTGCTTATGAAGAATTACTAACAAACATAGAGAAAGCAGAATCTTCTATTTACTTTAGTACCTATGTCTTTAAAAATGATGAGACAACACGTTTGCTCATTGCCGCATTGATTAAAAAGGCGAAGCAAGGTGT
This sequence comes from Francisellaceae bacterium, assembly GCA_047632655.1. Taxonomy (GTDB): domain Bacteria; phylum Pseudomonadota; class Gammaproteobacteria; order Francisellales; family Francisellaceae; genus CAJXRW01. Next base: position 341 of record JBLIDR010000231.1, read on the forward strand.
TGAAATTAAAATTTTAATTGATGCTATTGGGTCTTTTAAGCTTTATCTAAATCAATCACCATTAAAAGATCTAAGAGGATCAGGCTGCGATGTTAAATTTTTTATGCCTATATTTAAAAATCCACTTAAAAATGCAGTTAACTTAAGAAATCATCGTAAAATCTACCTTTTTGATAAAAAAATTGTTTTGACAGGAGGTATGAATCTTGGCAATGAATATATGGGAGCTAATGAATGTGATAATCGTTGGATTGATCTTTTGTTTGCAATTGAGGGGCATTCAGTCATTCATTTCCATAATTTATTTATTGCTGATTGGCAATACTCTACCAAAGAAAAAATTGAACATATAGCTAGCGTACCGTTAAGTGAGGGTAAAGAAATTATTCAAATTGCACCTTCTGGTCCAGATGTCGAGATTGACGCGCTATTTAATGCACTGTTGTGCGCTATATATAATGCCAAAGAAAGGATTTGGATTGTTACGCCATATTTCATTCCATCAGAAGAATTAGTTAGAGCATTAATTATTGCCTTCGCTAAAGGCGTTGACGTAAAGCTAATTACACCAAATAAATCAAATCAAAAGCTTGCTGATTTAGGTAGAAGTAGCTATATGCAGCGTCTAGAAGATGTGGGTATTGATGTATGCTTATGTGAGCATACAATGATTCATGCTAAAGCTATCTTGTTTGATAAGACAGTTATGTTAGGTTCTGTCAATGTCGATTATCGTAGTTTATTTCTTAACTATGAAGTTGCAATATTTGCTTATACTGAGAGTATCGTTACAGAAATAAAGCAATGGATGGATAAATTAGTTGGTGGAGCAACCCATAAAATGCCAGAAAGAGGTAAGTTTAGACGTTTTGGAGAGAATCTGGTAAAAATCTTGGCGCCTTTACTATAATGATTAAGCCAGGAAATAGAATATTAATTCACTGTCCTGAAAATATACAGTCAACTCTACCAAAAGAATTTGGGTTATTAACCTGGAATGCTTATAAGAAAAATAGTTCAGTGGAATTTAAAGATTATTTGTCGCATATTCATCAAAGACATCCTACCAATATACTATTGCTTCAAGAAGCAGCAGAACCAAGTGTATTTGAACAGTTATTACCAAATTATGAGACATTGTTTTTTTCAAATTTAAAGATGAAAAGAAAGTCGTTTGGTGTTGCAACAGCTAGTTGTACTAAACATGTAAGTTCATCATACTTAATCAGCCATCATCAAGAATTTCTTTTGCAGACACATAAAAGTTTGCTTATTAGTGTTTATCCTTTAGCAAATAAACAACAGCTAGTTGTGGTTAACATACACGCTATTAATTTTAAAAATATTAAAGCTTATAAACATGAAATAAACTTGCTAATGAACAATATATTATTTCATGATGGGCCTCTGATTATTTCTGGTGATTTTAATACTTGGAGTAAACGTCGTCATGGGGTAATTGATATGATGATGAATGAGCTTGGCTTAGAAAAAGTTAAATTTGAGCATAGTTATAATACTAAAAAATTTTTAAAATACCCATTGGATCTTACTCTATGTAGAGGACTTAAACTTAACCAAGCTATTTCCTTGAATTGTGGAAAGATATCCGACCATAATCCTTTATATGCTAGGTTTAGTATTTAAAAAGTTTGTATAAATTTTGTATGCTGAGAGATAAAGAATTTGTATAAAAAAAATCATGATATATCTTTATGAGATATACAAATTTAATATTATTTATAGGTGATAAGATGAAAATTAAAAAAATTGTCATTTCCAGTATTATAACTATAGCGAATTTAACAGGAGTTACATTGGGCTATGCGGCCCCAAACTTTTATGTTAATCCATTATCCATTACACCTAGTGGTTATCCTTTTTCAATAGAGGGTTGTGGTTCTACAACAACAATTACTGTTGGTGCTGCTGCAGGTTGTACTAATCCTAGCTTTCCTGCTGATGTTACACTAACCAGTAGTTCTGGAGAAAGTTGTACTTTAAATGTTACATCCAATACAGTCGCAACCGGTAGTTGTGTCTATGATAGGCCAGTAGGAGGATCTACTTTTATCATTACGAGTGGTCTTACTCCAACACCAACTCCTTCGCCTACCCCGACTCCAAGTGAAAACTTTATTAAGCTTAGTGTTCCATCGGGTAATAGTTTAAATATTGCTTACCCTGTTTATGTATATAAGAAAAATGGAGTAAATTGGTCGCAAATTAATATTGTTACTGAAACAACTACCCCTTCTGGTGCTACGGTCTATCAATATCCTATCTTAGGTGGGCTGAGTCAAAACAGTGGCGCTACATTCAAATTAATGGCTCAAAAGGAACCATTAACTAGTGGTAGTTGGAAAAGCTGTACTATAGGCTTATCAAATAGAAAAATAAATACTCCTGCCTCAACATGTGTTGGTGCAGTTTTAGACCGCTTGCCAAATACCAATATATATAATATGACTTTTGCTGGCACAGATGGAGCCATGCAGTCTGTTGCCGATCCAATTCCTTTGCCGCAATTACCAGATTTCAAACAATCAAGAACAGTTGAATTTCTTAATAATACCAATTATGCTGAAATTCAGGTGTCTCAGCGGTGTACCAAAAGTGCTAATCAAGGAAATTCAGCTTGTAATAATGAAATTTTATTTAATGTGATGAAAGGTGATAGTCAGACCTTTACCGTGCCTTCTGGTTATGGGCTTATCTCCAATGCTTTTATACTAACATCCTTCAAAGTTAAATCTGGTAGTGCATGGGTTCAAACAGGAGGGTATGGTGCTGGCGAGCAGCCTTATGCAACTAAATTAGAACCTACTTGGCAAGCTGGGCAAACAAATGGGATTGAAGTAACCAATGTTGATGTATCTATAGTTGATGGAATAAATGTTGGTTATAAAGTATACCCTACTTCTGAAAATAGTGGTGCGTATTGTACTTGGGTTAAACCCCTAGATTCTGGTGCGCCTTTAATGACGGGTTTATTCAATAAAGATAATCCGATGGCTCAAAGTCCATTTAATGTTAGTTCTGGAGCAACATTAGAAAGTATTTGTGCAAGTAGTAGTGTAAAGGTTAATCAAACGCCATACTCATTAAAAAAAATGAATAATGGTACATATAGCGGTTGTATGAGTCCATGTCGTGAATTAACAAATGCGATAGGTGGGACTGACCCCACAGTTGTGGCTCAATATTGCTGTTCGGGTGATTTTGATACAGGTCATTCTTGTCGTACTGCAGGCCTTGCAAATAATTCAGGTTATGTCATAAATTTTCATAACTATACCACGCATACCTATACTTATGCTTACGATGATACGGTGGGTGATTTCTCTTGTGCTGGGCTAACAAATTTCGTCATTGAATTTTTGCCCAACTAATGATTGCTCTATTTTTACTGTGTTAACACTTGATATCAGTTTTAGTAGTTTGGCAGTTTGTTTAATTTCAGCTAAAATTTTTCATAATACTCTGAAGCTTTATAACCAGATATTTTATGTAACTTCTCAGACAAACCTGAGAGTGAATGATACCCTAGCATCTCAGATTCTTGAGATGCTTATATGAATTAGTTAAGAGTTGAGTTGCTTGAATATATAAAACTTGTTGTTAATACTTTAATTAAGATTTTTTAACTACTCTTATAGTCACTACATAACAGTTAAATAAGGATAAGTAGTGTGTATGTAAAGAACGCTAAAGTTGAATATAAACCTACAGGGTATTTTCTGATATTTTTAGGGTATTTCAGTTTAATGTTTTCTGTTGGATTGCAATATAAAATTAGTGAGTCACTTAACGTGTCGGCCCAGGATGCCCATTTTGCTATTTCAATATTATTTATTACATTTTCATTTTCAGCGATTACAGTTACTTGCCTTTCAGATATTTATGGATCGTTTAAGGTTTTAAAATATAGCCAGTTACTTTCTATACTGGGCTTATGCATAGCATTTTTGAGTGACAATATAAATGTTTTATATATTGCTTTTTTATTTATTGGTCTTGGTACTGGTTCGTACCCGGGTATTGCGCGTTCACTGATTACAAGACATGTTAAAGATAATATAGAATTAAAAAAAACTTATGCCATATTATCTGCTCTGTTGGTTTGTGGTCCAACCCTTGGTACGCTATTTGGTAATTACATGTCACAATTTTCTGTGTGGAAGTATAGCTATTTAATGGTTGCAGTAGCCGAAATAATATTACTTTTTTATAGTCAACATACTCTTTTTCATGACTTTAAATCACAACAGCTTGTTAC
>JBLIDR010000232.1:0-4606 GCA_047632655.1 Francisellaceae bacterium
TAGCTATTTTCAAAAACATGTTATTGCAATTATTATTCAATTTGGCATTATTTTCTTCATTAATAGTGTAGATTTTTTCTCAACTGGTTCACAGCCAGTAGCATTCTATCCAAGCCAAGCGACAGCATTAATTAACTTAATTTTAAGCATAACGTTAATAATTACACTTTATCGCCTATGTTACGGTAGTAAGAAAAACCTACAAGAGGAAAATAAAAATGTCTAAAGATAAATATCTTTTGATTACCAATAAATACGTAAAAATACTATGCATGTCGCTATCCGTTGTTTTTTTTGCTTTAGTGTTTGTAGGATATGCCAATCTGGCATATGTTTTTCTTGAGGCAATATTACAAACTTTTTTTTGTTGTTTTTTACTGCTAGCCTCTAACTTTTCTTTTAGATGGGTTTTACGCGAAGTAGTTAGAAAATTGCTCAGTAAGACAATAGAAGAATTTAAAAAATCGCTCATGGCTTATTGGATTATAACACTATTTGACATTATAGTTTTTATATTTGCTATCATTATTCTTGCTATGATCTGGGGCGTGCATCCAGAAGTGATACAAGATACATTAAATACTATTTTCATTGAAGGTGTTGAAATTGGTGAAGTATCCATAGCAATTTTTACCTTATTAGAAGCATTTATACTATTGGCTGTTATACTTTTAATCACAAAACTTATTATATTAGTTCTTAACAAACGAGTTTTACCTTATACCAAACTAGACTCTGGTGCAAAAGATGCAATCACAATCACATGCAGATATACCGGTGTTTTAATCGGCATTATTATGACAGTATTGGCTCTTGGTTTCAGTAGTAACTCTATAGCATTTATAGCCAGTGCATTCATGTTCGGTTTAAGTTTTGCTTTAAGAGACATTGTCGGTAATTTTTTATCTGGTGTAATTATGATGATTGAAAGACCAATCAAAATTGGGGATTGGGTTGATGTTGATAAAGAATGCGGTGTAGTTAAACAAATTCGCTTAAGAGCTACGATCGTAGAAACTTTTAACCGCAAAACTTTATTAATTCCAAATAGCCAATTTATAACTAAAACCATTAATAATGACATGTATACAGCAACATCAAGAGTAGTGATACCGATTGAATGCTCTTATGATGATGACCCCCAACAAATTAAACAAATATTATTAGACATTAGTAATAAAGAAGAAAGAGTAATGTCAAATCCAGCTCCAAGTGTATTGTTTAAAAATTTTGGGGATAGCGGGTTATTATTTTTATTACGCGTCTTTTGCCTAACAAATATAAAAACCGGTTTAGAAAGTGACTTAAGGTTTGTTATATTTGAGGAGTTCAAAAAGAATGGTGTTGAGATACCTTATCCAAAACAAGACGTTTATATCAAGGAACTAGCCACACAAAATATAGTAAAATAAATCTTTGAACTAAATTTCCTATGCCCGACGCACACGGACGGTGTAATTCCAGAAATCTTCCTGAAAAACCCGCTCAGAACTCTCCTTCAAAAGTCTTTCTAAAAAGCGGGGAATGAGACCAAAAGAAATATAATTCCGATTATTGTTCGCTGCTAAAGAGTTTAAAAGGTTAGGGTTTCCGATAATGTTATTTACATTAATCCTTTGTATCAACATTGTGGATATCACTTTCACAAATACACCACATACTTTTTTTCTATTTGAAATATCTACTTTAAAGCCTTATCATTATCTAAATTAAAATGAAAAATAATATAATAAAATCTAGTATGTTTTTGATAGTTATACTAAGTCTTTTTACTATGGATAGTTTTGCTGCCGAACAACCACCGCAGCCCACATATTATCAACCAGCAGTACAAGCAGGTAATTTCTTGTATGTTTCTGGTCAAAATGCTCAAAAAAATAATGAGTCATTAAAGGGCGAGGATATCACCCAACAAACTAACGCATCACTGGATATGATTAAAGAAACTCTTAAGGAGGACGGGGTATAGCCTTAGCGATGTTGTTGATGTAAATGTGGCTATAGCAAATCAAGCGGACTTTGATGATTTTAATAAAGCATATCAACACTATTTTCCAAACCGTCCGGCTAGATCAACAGCGTTCGGTGTCTTACATCAAGATATCGGAGCTTTAGTTGAAATATCCGTAATAGCCTATAAGAAAAAGATAAATACACATAACTAATAATCTGTACGTAGAACTTTTCAGTGAATTGAATTGAATTTTTGATTCTGTCGCAAACTTAATTTTCAGTGTACAAAAACGCAATCTAATATATATTTTTTAGTTAATGTTTAAGGCAATAAAAATTGAATTGTCTTACTCAAACAACAAATAGTAACAGATAAGTTATCCACTGCTCCTAGAAAACCCTTATTATTTAATTACAACCGCAGTACCAAAACAAAAAACTTCATTGGCAGTAGTTGCCCCACCAATACTGTCAGAGTCATAACGTACTGCTACAATAGCATTTGCTCCCTTTAATTGCGCATCAGTTAGCATTATTTTGTAAGCTTCATTGCGAGTCTGTTCACACATCTTGCCATAAGATTTGTTGCCACCACCAATCAAACTTTTAAGACCACCTAGAATCCCTTGACCAATAGTTGGTGTTCTTACAACAATTCCATGAACCATTCCTTTTACTTCTATTATGGTTTTCCCTGGAATTTCATTAGTTGTTACCGCTAACATTTTTTTATCACCTTTTATCTAGATTTTAGTTTAGATTATTCTAATCAGTACACAAGAAGATTGGAATGCACTACAATGGTATAATTATAATTTTAGTATAAAAAACATGGCAAGATCAAGAAGTAGTAAAGATTGGTTAGATGAGCACTTTGCTGATGCATATGTTAAACAATCAAAGATTGATGGTTACCGTTGCCGAGCAGCTTACAAATTAATAGAGCTAAATAATAAATATAACCTTATAACAAAAGGTATGACAATAGTAGACCTAGGCTCAGCTCCTGGTAGTTGGTCTCAAGTTGCATCAAATATAGTAAGCGACAAAGGAAATGTATTTGCTTTAGATATTTTGGAGATGGATCCAATTGTGAATGTAGATTTCATCCGAGGTGATTTTACAGAAGATGAGCCATATCAAGAATTGTTAAGTAAAGTTGAAAACAAAAAAATCGATTGGGTTATTTCTGACATGGCGCCCAATATTAGTGGTAACAAAACTACAGATCAAATTCGTTCATTATATTTGGTTGAAATAGCTGTTGATTTTGCAGAACAAACACTAACTGAAGGCGGATCATTTCTGTCAAAAGTATTTCAAGGCAAAGGGTTTGACCAATTAATTTTAAAATTAAGATTAAATTATAAATCTGTTGTGATTAAGAAGCCAGATTCTTCAAGAGCCAGATCTAGTGAGGTTTATATTATTGCTAGAGATAAAATAATTACAGCATGACATAATGTGAAATCGTTAATTTATTTATTATACGATTGATAAATAATCAGTCCATTGTAAACCTTATACGCCTGATTGATATAGCTACACTAACGGGCGGAGAGCCGTATAAATGATAAATATCTAGTGGCTTAATTCAGGTTACCCTGCTTTACTTAAGCCTGAACACAATATTAGGATCTCAGCATGAAAAAGAAACGTCTTACAATGGGTAAAAAATTTATTCTTACGTTAAGTATTGCAACTGTATGTTATCAAGCATACGCAGAACACTATAAAATTAGGGTAGTATATAAAGACACGCCTAAGACAACAAGCACGGCAGTATCTAGTTTATATTCGGTTGTAAATGACTCCCAGCATGGTAAAAGTGCAGTTTTAACAGTTGATCCTTCAGCTGAATTGCAGAGTAAAATACAAGAATGCGTTGGGGATAATATTTATGTTTCTAATGAAAAATATATTGAACAATACGGGGTATCTCCAGAAGCCTTTTGTGCAGCTAGAATTATGTCTGATGATAACTCAAATATAAAATATGCTTTGCCGGTTGGAGTTAAGTCTAGAATCAGCAGTCACAATATTATTTCTAATGATAGTGATGAATATACAGGCATTAATGTTACCCAGTGGTTTCGGCAAGATTGGGATATGGGAAATCAAGTTGAATGGTCTGGAATTGATGCACCTGGTGCGTGGGCATACTTAACTGGGAGGTCATTATCTACCGTTCATATTGCAGTTATTGATAGCGGAATAGCAGTTAGATCTGCTTATGATTTCAGAAGTAGAATAAATGATTTAAACTCATATCATTTTTATCCTAATTTTACAACAGGTGAGGTTGTGATGGATGATGATATTTATGCTACTGTAGAATTTCACGGAACACATGTAGGAGGAACAATAATTGCTAATGGGCCAAATGTTACTGGCGTTGTTGGTAATATTCCTGAAGCACAGGCATATGCTTTGCGTGTTCTTAATGATGATAATGTTGGTAATGATGCATCTATGAACTTTGCTGAGTTATGGGCAGTTAATCAATTGAAAAACCCTATGGTTATTAACCAATACCCTTATTTATCTACTTTTATTGATAATCCTTTGCCAGCAAAGATTTTGAATCAAAGCTATGGTGCCTCTAGATACAATAATGCTGGAGAGCCAACATCATCATTAGATTTTTGGGTTA
>JBLIDR010000233.1:0-4590 GCA_047632655.1 Francisellaceae bacterium
AAATAATTCATGAGAACTAACGAATATTGGATTTGCCCATCAATTTTGTCTGCTGATTTTGCTCGGCTTGGTGCAGATGTTCAACGTGTTATCGACTCTGGGGCTAACAGAATACATGTTGATGTGGTGGATAATCATTATGTGCCTAATTTGACATTTGGACCCATGGTCGTTAAAGCATTAAAGAAATATGGCATTCAAACAGCAATGGATGTTCATTTAATGGTTGAACCTGTTGATGATTTAATAAAAGGTTTTGCTGAAGCAGGCGCTAGTTGCATCGTATTTCATCCCGAGGCTAGTAGACATGTTGACAGATCCTTGCAGTTGATTAAGAGTTATAATATTGATGCGGGATTAGCTTTAAATCCAGGTACACATATTTCGTGTTTGAAATATGTTATGGATAAGATTGATCGAGTCTTGCTAATGTCAGTAAACCCCGGGTTTGGTGGTCAGAAGTTAATAAAATCTGTTTTAACTAAAGCCAGAGAAATTAGAAGTTTTGTATCTGAGCAGGGGTTGAATACTAGAATAGAGATAGATGGTGGTGTAACTGAAGGTAATATTCAAGAAATAGCATCATATGGTGTTGATACTTTCGTTGCTGGATCTGCTATTTTCACTAAACCAGACTATAAGAAAGTAATTGATAACATGCGTATGTCTTTATCTTCAGGTCAATAATTTCATAAGATAAATGTTTTTTGATTTCCATTTAATAATGCAAATTTAACTATTTAGGGGTATCTGTGAAAAAAATTATTATCCATGGTGGTTGCGGTGCTAGAGAAGATAAAAATACCAGTTTTAGAGATTATCACGAACATTTGCTTCCAATAATACAAGAATCAAAAGAATATTTAGATAAAACAAATGATGCTACTGCCACAGCAGTTTTTGCGATTAAGCTTTTAGAGAGTGACCAGTTGTTCAATGCAGGAACTGGTTCTCGTGTACAGCAAGATGGCCAAATTAGAATGTCAGCCTCTATTATTGATAGTAAAAGAAAGAAATTTTCAGGAGTTATCAACATTCAAAATATTGAACACCCTATAGAAGTTGCTTATAAATTAATGGATCAGCATCATAGTGTACTGGGTGGTGAGCAGGTCACTCAATATGCAAAAGAGATTTTTAATGTCCCTGATTACAATCCTATGACTTCGCAAAGATGGCAGGAGTACTTGGAATTAAAAAAAGGCTTAACTGGAACTGTGGGCGCTGTGGTGTTAGATGATTACGGTGTGATTTGTGCGGCAACATCAACAGGAGGTGCTGGGTTTGAAATTCCTGGTCGGATTGGTGACAGCCCAACTGTAGCGGGTAATTTTGCTTCGAAGCATGTTGGTATATCCTGTACTGGTATTGGTGAGCATATTTTAAATAATGCCACGGCTGTTAAGATAGCAACAAGAGTTGAAGATGGTATGGGATTAGATATGGCGGTTAATAAATCAATTCAAGAGAGTGATTTGTCGGGTGATTATGTTGGTCTCATATCAATTGATATGAGCGGTGTCGTCTCGCACGGTTCAACAGAGGTTGCGCAAACTTTATTTGCTAGTCATGATGGTTCTGAAATTAAAACTTTTTATTCACTTGTATAACGTTTTCTATAGTCTGATATGAAGTTCATAAAAATTTTTTACTTGGAAAGTTAGGATAAATGAGTAAAATGTCAGAGTTGTTACAATATATTAAGTATCTTGGAGTAAAGAATGCCAGAAATAACGCTTCCTGACGGCTCAAAAAGAGTCTTTGATCAATCTGTGTCCGTCATGGATATTGCCACTGATATTGGCCCGGGGTTAGCAAAAGCAACTCTCGCCGGTGTGGTTAATGGTCATCTTCTAGATGCTACGGTTTTAATTGAACAAGATTCTGAGGTTAAAATAATTACATCCAAAAATGAAGAGGGTTTGGAGATATTACGCCATTCTTGCGCACATATTTTAGCCCAGGCCGTGAAACGTCTATTTCCAAAAGTACAGGTAACCATTGGTCCTGTTATTGAGGATGGCTTTTATTATGATTTCGCTTCTAAAAATATAATTACTATTGATGACCTTTCAAAAATAGAAAGTGAAATGTCAAAAATCATTAAAGAAAATCATGTGGTTTCTAGAAAAGAAATATCTAGAAATGATGCTGTTCTTTATTTCGAAGGGCTAGGTGAGTTATATAAAGCTGAAATTATTAAAGATATACCGGAAGATGAAATTTTAACCTTATATACTCAAGGTGAGTTTACAGACCTTTGTCGTGGTCCACACATTCCATCAACTGGTGCCATTAAAGCATTTAAATTAATGAAATTAACGGGGGCTTATTGGCGAGCAGATTCAAACAATGAAATGTTGCAGCGTATATATGGTACCTGTTGGTCAGATAAAAAGGCATTAAAAGACTATTTGTTTAGACTGGAGGAATCAGAAAAGCGGGATCATCGCAAGCTCGGTAAAGAGTTAGATCTATATCACTTCCAAGAAGAGTCCCCGGGTATGGCATATTGGCATCCTAATGGCACAAAAATTTGGCGTGTGGTTGAGGACTATATGCGAGATTCAAATAGCCGTTATGGTTGTACTGAAATACGCACACCATTAGTCGCTGATATTTCTTTATGGGAAAAATCAGGCCATAAAGATAAATTTGCTGATAATATGTTCATGACCAGTTCAGAGCATCGTGATTATGTTATTCGCCCCATGAATTGCCCTACGTGTATTCAAGTATATAACCATAGCTTGCATAGTTATCGTGATCTTCCAGTAAGAATGGCGGAGTTTGGAATTGTGCATAGGAACGAATCTTCAGGTTCCTTGCATGGCTTGATGCGAGTTAGAAGTTTTACTCAAGATGATGGGCATGTTTTTTGTACCCAGTCACAAATAGCTCAAGAAGTTGGCTCAATGGTTGAGCAGTGCTATGAGACTTATAAAGATTTTGGATTTAATGATATTCAGGTTAAGTTAGCTTTACGTCCAGATAATAGGATTGGCAATGATGATGTTTGGGATGAAACTGAAAAGACACTGGGCGATGTATTAACCAGTAAAAAAATTCATTTTGATTATCTTCCTGGTGAGGGTGCTTTTTATGGTCCTAAAATTGAATTTCACTTAAAAGACGCTATTGGGCGTAGTTGGCAATGTGGTACGATTCAGCTAGATTTTTCTATGCCTAATCGTCTTGGTGCAACTTATGTAGATGAAAATAGTCAAAAAATAGCCCCAGTCATGTTGCATCGAGCAATTGTTGGATCATTAGAACGTTTTATTGGGATGCTTATTGAACATTTTGCCGGAAAACTTCCTGTTTGGTTAGCCCCAGTTCAAGTTGTAATTATAGGAATTACGAATAAACAAGATGCGTATATCCAAAAAATCAGACAAAACTTAACTAAATTAGGCTTTAGAGTGAAATTAGACTTGAGAAATGAAAAGATCGGGTTTAAAATTCGTGAGCACACTTTAGGCAGAATACCATATTTGATTGTTGTTGGAGATAAAGAACAGGAATCAAATAAAATTTCTATTCGTCGCTTAGATGGAAAAGATTGTGGTATACTTTCGCTAGAAGAATTTGGAGATTTATTAAATGTTGAAATTTCCAAGAAAGCTAGAGTGGTACCTAATGAAGGCTGATGATTGTATATAATGCAGAAAAGTCTAAATTTTGTTGAGATATTAGGAGGAATTAATAATTAAAGAATCAAGTAAAAAAGCATTAACAAATGAACAGATCACGCATGATAAAATCAGGTTTGTTGGTGAAAATGGTGAACCGTTAGGGATTGTTGATTTGAGTGAAGCGCTCAAACAAGCTAAAGAAGCAGGGTTAGACCTTGTGGAGATTGCTTCAGATGCTAAGCCACCAGTTTGTAAATTGATGGACTATAATAAGCATGTTTTTGACTTAACAAAGAAACGTGCTGCTGCCAAGAAAAAACAAAAAAAGACACAGGTTAAAGAAATTAAATTTCGACCAGTGACTGATGTAGGGGATTATAAGGTAAAACTGCGCAACCTTATAAAATTCTTAGAAGAAGGTGATAAAGTTAAAATCACTTTGCGCTTTAGAGGCCGCGAAATGGCGCATCAAGAATTTGGGATGGACATGATGGTTCGTCTCAAATCGGATCTAGAGAGCTACGGGATAGTTGAGCAAGAACCAAAATTTGAAGGTCGTCAAATGATGATGCTTCTAGCTCCTATCAAAAAAAATAGATAACGTTAACCAATGCGCAAGATAAGGTAAAAAAATGCCAAAGTTAAAGACTAACCGTGGTGCTGCTAAGCGCTTCAAAAAAACAGGGAAAGGTGGATTTAAACACCGTGCAGCTAATCGCGCCCATATCAACACTAAAATGACAACTAAACGTAAACGTCATTTGAGAGGTATGGATCAAGTCGCAAAAGCTGATATTGCAAGCATTAAGAAAATGCTCCCGCATGTATAAAATGAACTGTTTAAATTATTTGGAGAATTAGGAATGCCTAGAGTAAAAAGAGGCGTGCAAGCACGTCGTCGTCATAAAAAAATATTAAAACAAGCCAAAGGTTATTATGGTGCTCGTTCGCGAGT
>JBLIDR010000234.1:0-4568 GCA_047632655.1 Francisellaceae bacterium
AGAAGATGTTATTTTTATTATAAATAAAAAATATTTAAAAGTACGGGACGCTACAATTAATAATTTTATAGGATGTTCTAGTCAAAACTAAATTGAATTCAAATCAATATAGAATTTTTATTTTTTTGTATATAGCGATTTTGGCTTTTTCATGTCAATATTATGGAATTGATTATTTAAAGTATATCAAGGTGCTCCATGTATAAAGTTGATTTGAATTGTGACATAGGTGAAGGGTATGGCACCTATAAAATTTGTGCGGATGAATCTAAATTAATGGATCACATCACCTCCGTGAATATAGCCTGTGGCTTTCATGCTGGTGATCCAAACACCATGCTGGAAACGGTTAAGTTAGCAAAAGATAAAGGCCTCTCAATTGGCGCTCATCCAGGGCTACCAGATTTAATTGGTTTTGGACGACGTAACATGGCAGTGACGGAAATGGAAGTTTATAATATGGTGTTGTATCAAATCGGTGCATTGTACGCATTTGTAAAGGCTCAAGGCGTTGAACTGGCACATGTCAAGCCCCATGGCGCTTTGTATAATATGGCCGTAAAGGATATTAAAATTGCGCGGGGAATTGCCCAAGCAGTTTATGATTTTAATCCGAAATTATTTTTATATGGATCGTTTAATGGTGAACTAATCAAAGCTGGAAATAAATTAGGTCTAAAAACGATAAACGAAGTTTTTGCGGATAGGACCTATCAACAAGATGGTTCACTTACGCCAAGGTCAGAAGCTAATAGTATGATAACCAATGAAAATCAATCTTTTGAGCAAGTGTTAAAGATGATAAAAAAGAGCGAAGTTACAGCGGTAGACGGTCAACTAATTAAGATTAAAGCGGATACTGTTTGCATCCATGGTGATGGGGAGAATGCACTTTCAGTTCTTCAAAATTTAAATAAACAATTGAGGTTAAATAAAATTAATATTGAACCTTTAAGAGCGTAATGATAAATGCTAAATAAATTTAATTATGATATATGCCCATTGGGTGACTCGGCTGTCATTGTCCAATTTGACCGGGTTATTAGTCTAGAAATAAATCAGCTAGTTCAAAGTTTAGCTAAAAGCTTAAGCAATAATCCGTTCTGTGGTATGGTTGAAATTATCCCAGCCTATTGCACACTAACGATTATGTATGACATTGCTGAAATTAGTGATAACATTAACCTTACATGTGCATATGACATCGTTAAAAATATTTTAATGGATCGACTAAAAAACTTATCCGATGTCTCAAACATTATTTCAAAATCTATTGAAATCCCTATCTGCTATGACAAGAAATATGCGTTAGATTTACAGGACGTGGCGGATAAAAATAATATGAGTGCTTCTCATGTCATAAAAATTCATTCGTCAACAATCTATCATGTTTATATGACGGGCTTTGCACCAGGATTTGCCTTTTTAGGTGGGCTGTCTGATGCTATTGCAACGCCTAGAAGAGATAATCCTCGGCTTGAAATACCAGCTGGCGCAGTTGGAATAGGTGGAAATCAAACTGGTGTATACCCAATTGTTTCACCCGGCGGTTGGAACATTATTGGTCAATGCCCTTTGAAGTTATACGACTTAAATCAAACTCGAATCAACTTGATAAATACGGGAGATAAAGTTGCGTTTACATCTATCTCATGCAAAGATTTTGATCTTATTAAGGAATCTCAAGGATGACGATTGAAGTGCTAAAGCCTGGGATGTTTTCAACAGTTCAAGACTTGGGGAGAAGCGGATATCAGCAATATGGCATGTTGGCCAATGGGGTGATGGATAGATATTCAGCTAGCTTGGCAAATATACTGGTGGGAAACAAACAATCTGAGGCGGTTATAGAGTGTACCTTAATAGGTTCTTCGCTTAGATTTCTTGCGGATACAACCATCTCGATTACGGGGGCATTTATGTCCCCTTCAATTTCTGGACATAAACTTAATAATTGGCAAGTATATAGAGTTAAAAGTGGTGCGGTGTTAAGTCTAAAGGGCTGTGAATCTGGAGCTAGGTCATATATCGCATTTGCTGGAGGCATCGATGTCAACGAGATCCTTGGCAGCAAAAGTACTTATTTACGGGCAAAAATAGGCGGATATAAGGGAAGGGCGCTTCAAACAAATGACGTACTAAAAACAATCCCTGAAAAACGGCTAAATAAATATTGGAAAACTTCAAAAAATGAGGATTTATATAGAGAGGCCTCATGGTATGTTGAGTCTGACTTACATCAGGAATATCCCAACGAGATTGAAGTTAGAGTCATACAAGGGCCTCAATTTAATTTATTTAAGGAACAAAGCCAATCTGATTTTTTTAAAAATAAATATATTATTTCAAGTCAATCAGATCGTATGGGCTACCGTCTATCTGGTATAAAATTAATTGACACCGCTCAAAAAAACCCGATTTCAGAGGCGATGACGTTTGGTTCAATTCAAGTGCCTCAAGATGGGCAGCCAATTGTATTGATGGCTGACCGCCAATCTGTAGGTGGTTACCCTAAAATTGGAAATGTTATTAGCGTGGATTTACCAAGGTTGGCCCAGGCAAAGCCTGGTGATAGCGTTAAATTTGTTTTTATAACCGTGAAGGCAGCGCAAGATCTTTACCTTGAGCAAATGAAATTGTTAAAGGATATTGAGTTTTCAGTGATGTCTTATTATTCTAAAATTTAGTTTTTGGCTATTCGATTTTAAGCCAGAGAGTATGTAGGTTAAGGCAATAGGCTAGAATATTTATTCGTATCACTGTTGATGAAATTTCCATGCAGCGGCAACTACTTTATTTTTAGAAATAATAAAATCACTTAACATTCGTTAAAAACTGTTGCTGAAACAGGATTTTCAAGATAAGGGTTGAGTGGATTTTCGGGGTTATTAATAAACTCATTTTTAGTGAAATTTTTACTCATCACTAGAATAGCCGTTTTGTTAGGCACTGGGTTGAATATAACGGCACAATCAAATGGTACTGATGTTGGCATCATTGGGAGATGCAATAACGGCTTACAATTATCCAGGTTAAAACCACCAGAAAATGAGGCCCAGTTGTTAATTTGACCAGATTTCATTCGTAGACGTTGCCAGGCACCAGGTAATGCTTTTGTTCTAGTTTTATATGGTGGCAGGCTTGAAATAGATTGACGAATGTTAGCGGGTGATTGGTAAATTCCTGCATCATAAAACATAACGCCTTCATAATTGCCAGCATCATTACTGGTGATGTTAGGAAAGCGATTGCGAAAATTAATGACCATCATACATAGCCGAGCTTTTATGGCGCGCATAAATTCTGAGGTTAGAATATCATTGGTTGAAAGATAAGAAACATTAGCATTATTATTTAGTTTTGCTTTGCTCTGTTTGATTGCTTCTGCATCAATATAGTAAGCGAAATATTTTGCTTTAGCAGAAAAGATAGTTGAAAAAATTAAGTTGCACATGTAGCTTTTAGAGAATATGAAATTATTATCAGCTTTGCCTATTGCCTCTTTCATGGAATAGCTATGTTTTCGATTAACATTAAGAGCAACAACTTTAGCGCTCTTGCAAAGCATATTGAAAATTTGATAATAAGTAGAACCATCAGCGATGATATGCGTTAAGCTAAAGATGAGGGCATAAGTGTTATTGCCCGTTGAGCATATGGAAAGTCGAATTAAAGTCTTATCTTTATTAATAAGGCGAAAACCACTAGGGATAGAAACATTTTTATCCTTGCTAAGAGTTTTATAAATTTTATCGTAAGGGGTGTCGCAAGTAATATCTAGATCATTGTGTTCGTTAAATATTGAATTAAGATGGTCTTCAGTGATTTTTTCTGGATAGGCTAGTTGCAATAGAGGCTGCTTCTTCACCCACATAAGTTTACCAGCTAACCACGGGTTTAATTCTAATGTTTTCATCAAGCCTATTTTAAATTCAGTAATGACCTCTTTGATATTATCACAACTAAAAAAATTAACGGTGGTAATGCCCTTGTCAGCAATTATGGCGTTAGAAGATTCTAATTTTAATAAACTTACAGCTGTATAGCTTTGTGGTATTTCACAGGTTTTTCTACAAAGAAACATTAATTAACCTTGATTGTTGTGATATGTGGCTAGTTTACTTCTAATCCTATTAGGTAGAAAGTGAATTTTGCACAGTAAGTAATCTTAACTGGTAGAGATAATGAACTATAATAAACAAGATACAACTACTTGATTAACCCATAGGTATATAATCATATGAAATAAGATAAAGGCAGCTTAACAAGCTTAAGTTGGGACCTCTGAGCATGATGATTATGTAATGAACCACAACAAATAAATGAAGAAAGTATAGGTTGATTTATTTACTCTGTAATAAAAAAATGGGATAGGTGGGTGACTACCTAGATTAAGATCTAAAAATAAAATTTCAGATGATTGAAATGATTTATAAATATTGGTGATGATTATGACAGAAAAAGAGGTTAAAGAATATTTGCTAACTTTGCCAGAGGTTTTGGAGGATTACCCTTTTAAGCTAGACATATCAGTTTTTAAGATTGAAGGCAAAATGTTTGCACTTTTA
>JBLIDR010000235.1:0-4566 GCA_047632655.1 Francisellaceae bacterium
TTTATATATTAGTGATATCGCTATTTCATTTCTATATTATGTACATAATAATTTATTCATTGGTTGTATCAAAAGATGAAAGTATTACTAACCCATAAATTCCACCATTTAACTGGTGGTGCAGAAGTTTTTTACTTCGAAGTGGCTCGTGTTTTAAAAAATCATGGGCACGAAGTTGCTTTTTTTTCTACTGAAGATAAAAAAAATATTGATACTGGAGATTTGGCGCACTTCGTGGCTTCACCTAATTATAACGGTAGTTTCATCAGTAAGCTTAAAGCAATTCCAAGCACTTTTTATTCTGCTAGTAAACGTGATGCATTCGCAAAATTAGTAGATGAATTTAAGCCAGATATTGTACATGCGTTTGCAGTGCATGTTCATTTGACGCCGGCAATTTTTGAAGCTGCCAAAGCGCGCAATATTCCTGTTGTTATGTCGTGTAATGATTACAAACATATTTGTCCTAATTATAAAATCTATGATGGTGAAAAAAACTGTGAGTTATGTAAGGGGGGTAAGTTTTATAACGCTATTAAAAAACGTTGTTGTAAGGGCTCTTTAGCGTTCAGTGCAGCCTCAGCAATCGAGGCATATATTCATGAACATAAAAAGGTTTATGACAATTTAGTCGATAAATATCTGTTTGCAAGTGAATTTATGTTAAACAAAACCAAAGAATTTTGGGCCGATAAAAACATTAATTATGGTGTTTTAAGAAATCCATTTAAACCGGAAGATTACACCGCTAATTATGATGGAGATTACGCTTTATATTTTGGTCGTATAATTGACGAAAAAGGCGTTGACCGAATCGTAGAAGCGGCTAAAACTGTTTCCTTACCGATAAAAATAATCGGAGACGGTCCTCAATTAAATAAGTTGCAAGAGCTGGTTTTAGATCAACAAATTAGTAATGTTGAATTACTTGGTTCTATGTGGGGAGAGGAATTAAATGAAGTACTAAATAGCGCACGGTTTATAATCGTTCCCTCTTTATGGCATGAGAACTTTCCCTATGTAATATTTCAAGCCTTTGCATGTGGTAAACCGGTATTAGGCTCCCTTCGTGGAGGCATACCCGAATTGGTCGGTAACAGTCGTGGTTTATTATTTGAACCAAACAATATTGATGATTTAGCAAAAAAAATGCAAATCCTTTGGGATGATAAAAATAGTTGCGCAAGTATGGGCGTCGCTGCTCGTAAGTTCGTGGAAACACAATTTAATGATACTGTTTTTTATGAGGCTATTATGGATAATTACCGGAGTGTATTAAAATGAAATGCCTAGTATTAGGAGCAAATGGATTTATAGGTTCCCATGTTGTTGATTTATTAAAAAAACAATTTGGTTATGCGGCATCGTTTGCCAGACATGCCTATCAATATAATAATGATGTCGTAAGCCACATTGGTGATATTCACAATCATGACGCAGTCGAAAATACTCTTGTTGGACATGATTGTGTAATACATTCAATTAGTACTTCTACACCAGCCATCGCTGCTGCCGATCCAAAATTTGATATCGAAGCGAACCTTTTACCGACAATCTTTTTAGTGCAAGCGATGGCTAGAAAAAATGTAAGAAAGCTTGTTTACATTTCGTCGGGCGGCACTGTTTACGGTAATCCTATTTCCTTACCAGTTAATGAATCGGCAGTATTGAACCCGATATCTATTTACGGTGCTACAAAAGTTGCTGTTGAAAATTATTTAACTATTTTATGCGCTCAATTAGATATTGATTTAACTATTGTTAGGCCTTCAAATCCCTTTGGGCCTCGCCAGTATTGCAAAGGTGCGCAAGGGCTTATTGCGACTTTGTTGGATAAGGCAATATACAAACAACCTATTATGCTTTTTGATGAAGGCAAAGCGATACGAGATTACATTTATATTGACGATTTGGTTCAAGCTATTTATCAGATAATTAATCGAGGTGCTGTTGGAATTTATAATATCAGCTACAACTCAGGTTATAATGTTGAGGATATCACTTCGCTGGTTGAACAAGTTACTGGGCACTATTTTGCTCGCATTCTAAAACCAAAACGTGAATTCGATATAGTTGAAATAGTGTTAGATTCTGCCAAAGCACAGAAAGATTTAGACTGGAAGCCAATGGTAGAAATTGAAGAAGGAATAAATAGGCAATTTACTTGGATGTTGAATATTTAAATGGTCGCTCAAATAGATAAACGCTTTATTAAGCGCACTAAATTAAAAACATTTACTCGTTACTTATCTTATTTGTTGTATGAGGGGAGACCATTAACAACAAAAGGTCGATGGATAAACCCGCTAGTATTTTCTCTTTATAAACTCCAAGAATATCTACCTTTTGCGAAAAAAGTAGAAAAACCAATATTTATTTTAGGCACAGGACGAAGCGGAACCACGATATTTGGGGTTACTTTAGGCATTCATGAAGATGTGGGTTTTCTAAATGAACCAAAAGCGTTGTGGAGCCACTTATTTTCAAACGAAGACTTGATAGGCAGCTACCAAAAAACGGTTGGTAACTATTTTTTAAATGAAAAAGATGTGTCTTTAGATTTAAAGAAAAAAGCACATCGTATTTTTGGTCACTATTTGCGCTTTTCTTTAAGTAGCCGAGTTGTAGATAAATACCCTGAATTAATTTTTCGAGTGCCTTTTGTAAAAGCTATTTTTCCCGATGCAAAGTTTTTATTCCTATATAGAAACGGCTGGGATACATGCTATTCAATAAAACATTGGTCAGAACGGTTAGGCATTGCAGGTGCAGAAGATACGCACGATTGGTGGGGAATCAATAACCGAAAATGGTTTGCTTTATGCGATCAGGTTGTGAAATATGATCCAGAATTAAAGACCGGCTATGAATTGATCCGTAAATATACTGACCATGTTGAAATGGCTGCTGTAGAGTGGATTGTAACAATGAAACAAGGGCTTTCATTAATTGATGAAGAAAATGTTATGGCCGTCAAGTACGAGTACTTTGTTGAAAATACTGAGCTTAGGCAGAAAATTATTGGCTTTTGTGAATTAAATGAAAACAAACTCTACAATGACTATTGTCAAGAGGTTTTACGTTCGCCAAAAGAAAAAGTAGCTGTTGTTCTGCCCACTGAGATAGCAGATGAATTTAAGCGAGTTATGAAATTATTAGGATATGGTTATGGATGATAAAGAGTTAGTTGTGCTGGGTATTCGCGGCATCCCTGCAAAGCATGGCGGTTTTGAAACCTTCACGGAATACTTATGTAAATATTTACAACAAAAAGATTGGAATATTACCGTTTATTGCCAGGAAGATGGTGAAGGGGCTTTGTATGAAAGTGAATGGCATGGCGTTAAACTCATTCACATTCCAGTGCCAAACCAAGGTCCACTTGGAACCGTTATTTTTGATTTGAAATCGGTATGGCATGCCCGTAAAAATAAAGGTTTACATTTCACGTTGGGTTATAATACAGCTTGTTTTAACCTAATTCAGCGTTTATATGGCATCACCAATGTTATCAACATGGATGGTATAGAGTGGAAGCGTCAAAAGTGGGGTATGGTTGCTAAAATCTGGTTTTGGTTAAATGAGCGCTTTGGCTGTTGGTTTGGTAACCATTTGGTAGCAGATCACCCTCGCATTGAAGATCATTTGGCTACCCGCGTTGCTCGGAATAAAATCACCATGATCCCTTATGGTGCTGCGGCTGTTACTAATGGCGATGAAAGCATTCTTGCAGAGTATGGTTTAGCAAAAAATAAATATTCTATTGTTATCGCTCGCCCTGAGCCTGAAAATTCATTTTTAGAAATAGTGAGTGCATTTTCTAAAAAGAAACGCGGTCAAAACCTTGTAGTGCTTGGTAACTTTACTCCAGCAACTCACCCCTATCATAAAGCCGTTATGGCTGCGGCAAGTGACGAAGTATTATTCCCCGGTGCCATTTATGATTTTGAAAAAGTAGGGGCATTACGTTTTTATTCACGTTTTTATATACACGGCCATCAAGTCGGTGGGACTAATCCATCCCTTGTGGAGGCATTGGGCGCGGGCTGTGCGGTAATTGCCCATGATAATCAGTTTAACCGTTGGGTAGCGGCTAATGGTGCCCATTATTTTACTGATGTTAATGCATTATCTTCATTTTTCGAAACAGATTACCTTGATGATGACTTTGTCCAAGCGAGGAAGTCTCATTCTAGGCATCAATTTACTGAAAGGTTTCAGTGGGATGATATCTTAGCCCAGTACGAAACTCTTCTTTTAAAATATGCCAGAAACTAAAATCTTCTATCCATTCATTTAAAAAAGATAATTATATGAAAATATTAATAACCGGTGGTGCTGGTTTTATCGGTAGTGCTGTAGTCCGTAATATACTTCAAAATAGCAATGATTCCATCGTTAACTTAGATGCCTTAACCTACGCTGGTAATTTAGAATCAATCCCTGCAGACTTAATGAGTGATCGTTATGTATTTGAACAAGTTGATATTTGCAACTTTGCCGATGTAGCTAGCGTATTTGCGCAGCATAAACCCGATGCTGTAATGCATTTAGCTGCAGAATCGC
>JBLIDR010000236.1:0-4561 GCA_047632655.1 Francisellaceae bacterium
ATAAGCGGCAAAAATTTTTTGCTTAAATACACCAAAAAGGAGCTTAACCTTGGTTAATATAAATCGAACTCACAATATTAAAAATAGCAAGCATTACAAAAATTTCAGTCAAGCTTGGCTGATAGATGAAAGTGATATTGTTCAGACTGCTCATGACCATATACACTTAAGCCAAGCACAAAAAGTAAATATAGATTCTATCGCAACAGAATTAGTAGAAACTGTTCGTAAAGAAAGACTAGCTAAAAGTGGTTTAGATGCTTTTATGATGCAATATGACCTTTCCAGTGAGGAAGGGATTGTTTTAATGTGCCTAGCAGAGGCCCTTTTAAGAGTACCAGATAAAATTACAGCTGATCGCTTAATTAAAGACAAATTGACCACTGCTGACTGGAAAGTCCATTTAGGTGAAAGTGATTCATTTTTTGTTAATGCAGCCACTTGGAGCTTAATGCTAACTGGTAAAATAATTTCGCCCCAAAAAAGCAAGAACAAACATCTCTCAAACGTAATGAAAGGGTTCTTAGACAAACGTAGCCGCCCTATTATACGCAAGACCGCATTACAGGCTATGAAAATTTTAGGTCAACAATACGTTATGGGTGAAACCATAGAAAAAGCCATCAAGCGCGCCAGATCAACAGAAAAAAAAGGCTATACATATTCTTACGACATGTTAGGTGAAGCTGCAAGCACTATGGCTGATGCAGACTATTATTTTGAATCATATAAATCTTCAGTTATTGCAATAGGTAAAAGCGCAAAAAGTGATGTAGTTAAAAATAATGCTGGAATATCAGTTAAATTATCAGCCTTGCATCCTCGCTATGAAATTGCACAATCACAACGAGTGCATCAAGAGATGTACCCACGTCTATTAGAACTAATGATTATTGCCAAACAATATAATATTGGATTAAATATAGATGCTGAAGAAACAGAGCGTCTTGAAATATCTTTAGAGATTATAGAACGTTTAGCTAAAGAGCCTGAACTTGAAAACTGGGATGGAATGGGCATTGTTGTTCAAGCTTATCAAAAGCGCGCCTATAGCACCCTCGAGTATCTAATTGACCTATCTAAACGCACAAACCGTAGATTTATGATTAGACTCGTTAAAGGTGCCTATTGGGATTCTGAAATAAAACACGCTCAAGAGCAAGGAATGGAAGCATATATGGTCTTCACTCAAAAATGCCATACAGACATGTCATACCTTTCTTGCGCCAAATTAATTTTTGAAAATACTGATGCAATATATCCTCAGTTCGCCACACATAATGCATTAACAGTGGCAACAATAATGCAATATGCTGGGAGTTACCAAGACTATGAGTTTCAATGCCTACATGGCATGGGTGACGCTCTTTATGACCACATAGTAGGTCAAGAAAAATTTGGATCAGTTCCTTGTCGTATCTACGCACCAGTAGGAACATATAAACATTTACTGCCGTACTTGGTTCGCCGCTTACTTGAAAACGGAGCTAATTCATCATTTGTAAACCGCATTGTTGACGAAGAAGTTCCAATTAAAGACCTAATAGAAAACCCAAGCGAAAAAGCACATAGGTTAGGATTTAAACAGCACCCAGGAATCCAATCACCAAGAAAATTATTTGGAGAAGAAAGAATGAATTCACAAGGCATTAACATTAATGATTTTCAAACAATTGAAGATCTAGCTCAAGAGACTAACAAACAACTTAACTTACCAATAACAGCATACCCATTAATTGCAGGTAAAAATGAATGTAAAGGTGAAATTTTTGAAGTTAAAAATCCATCCAACCATAACGAAAATATTGGTACTGTATATTTTGCAAATGAAAATAGTGTTGATATTGCAATGACTAACGCCAGTAACGCGTTTGAGTCCTGGGATGAAACCTCAGTTGATGACAGAGCAAAAATGTTAGAAAAAACAGCTACTCTATTGGAACAAAATTTTGCAGAATTTATTGGAATTGCAGTTAAAGAAGCTGGTAAAACATTAGCTAACGCTGTTGATGAAGTCCGTGAAGCTATTGATTTCTGTCGTTATTACGCAGTACAAGCTAGAAAAGACTTCTCTAAGCCCACTGTATTAAAGGGCCCTACAGGTGAGCTTGATCAAATAAGTTTACACGGTCGCGGAGTTATAGTATGTATCAGCCCTTGGAATTTTCCATTAGCAATTTTCTTAGGCCAAGTAGCTGCAGCACTGGTAGCGGGTAATACCGTGGTAGCCAAGCCAGCTGAACAGACATCACTTATAGCATACAGAGCAGTAGAATTACTTCACAAAGCTGGCATACCTAAAGATGTAATTCAGTTACTCCCAGGAACCGGAGCTACAATCGGAACTGGTTTAATAAATGACAGCCGTGTTTCTGGTGTCATTTTCACTGGATCTACAGGTGTCGCGAAATTAATTCAAAAAACACTAGCGAATAAAGCTGGAGCGATTACACCTCTAGTCGCGGAGACTGGCGGCCAGAATTGCATGGTAGTTGATTCCTCCGCCTTACCGGAACAAGTTGTGACTGATGTAATTAAATCATCATTTGATAGTGCCGGTCAAAGATGCTCAGCATTACGTGTTTTGTTCTTACAAGAAGATATCGCCGACAGTGTTATTGAAATGCTTAAAGGGGCAATGAAAGAACTCACTGTGGGAGATCCAAATGAGCTATCAAATGATATTGGCCCGGTAATTGATAATAAAGCGCAAAAAGTTCTATTAGATCATATTGAAGACATGAAGAAAAATGCAAAAATAATTTATCAATCTGAAATAAATCCTGATTGTAACAACGGTACTTTTGTACCACCGACAGCTATTGAAATTCCTGATTTAAAAGCATTAAATCAGGAATTTTTTGGACCCATTCTGCATATAGTTAGATACAAGGCAAAAAATTTATATCAAGTTGCTGATATTATAAATGGAACAGGATTTGGTTTAACATTTGGGATTCATAGCCGTATTGAGGAAACTGTAAACTTCTTTAAAAAGAAAATTAAAGCTGGTAATATTTATGTAAACCGAAATATTGTTGGAGCAGTTGTAGGAGTGCAACCATTCGGTGGTAACGGATTGTCTGGCACAGGACCTAAGGCTGGTGGACCTCACTACCTTCATCGTCTAGCAACTGAAAAAACAATTAGTATTGACACTACAGCTTCTGGTGGTAATGCCTCATTAATGACTCTATCTGATGAAGATCCTGATTAATTTAAACTCATAACAGCGTTCTTGGCCCTCAATTTAAAGCGGGACAGTTCTGGTCAAAAAAAAACCTCCTAGTGTGAAATATCAGCCTGAAATTATTCTTCTGAATTCCCATAAAATGATTTAAAATAAGCGTTTCCAAGTAACAAAATATCTCATTGAATGTGCTAAATCTTCATGCCGAGTTACGGCTAAAATATTAGGAATATCTAAAAGTTCAGTGAATTGGCATCAACAAAAAGTTCAAGTAAGATCTCAAATCAGAGGTGCATATCTTTTTGAAACAGAAGATGGTAAGGCATGCATTTTAGAATTTGTAGTGGCTTTAATTATGATATTTGACATCCTATGTGGTGAAGGGTCTGATCGAATAGCACTCTTTATGTCACTGCTTAAGTTGAATCGTTTTGCTGGTCTTTCCGTCTCATCCCTAAAAGATATTGAAAATCAGATTAAAAAAATAATTATTCATTAATAAAACACATATGACCCTGAAGTTAAAGAAAAAAGCAAAGATGTCGATGTCGTGATTGGCGTCGATGACACTTTTCTTGCAAAAACAATTTGTTTAGTCCTAATGGGTTTAAACTGGACTTTTGATATGAGCCAATCCTTCCAAATTTTTGGATGATCTATATTTACTCAGTGCCTGGGGATATTTTTAGCTAAGCAGCATTTTTAAGCAATAATATTTGCTCATCAGTCAGCTTTAATTTGACTTTTATGTCATCAACTGAATCAAATATGATTTTCTTACCCTCTGATATTTTGCTAGTTTTCTCAGGTGTCGGTTTAGTTTGTTTATTATCCATTTTCAATTTACCTTTTGGTTTTTTAGTTTTTTTAATGACATCTCGTTTTACTTTTTTTGATAATACAGTTCCAAGCTTTCTGCCATATCCATGCTCCTTATATTCACAGGCGATTGCTGGTGTACCTAAAGTATCGATAATAGATAAAAAGCTTCGTTTAGTTTGATACGGTGAGGAAATTTCAGCAATGGGTTTATGCTTCTCCCAGGGGCTGAGAATATTACTGTTAACCAAACTAGCGCCAGCTAATAAATTTAAGTAAGCCATCATTGATACTTGGCCCCATATATCAGCAGTATTAGTATCTGGGCACTGGTATTTTCCTAACAACAATTGCTGTTTTGAAAATCTGAAAAAATGCTCAATGTTAAAACGATCTTTATATTGCAGAAATGCCTGTCTACAATTGATACTACTTCTTTTTTCTCCAGAAATAATTAACCACATATTCCGATGGTAAACTGGAGCTCCATTATCAGTTACGAGCACATTGACTATATCAAATAATTTATTGTGCATTCGTTGGTTTTTTTTG
>JBLIDR010000237.1:0-4541 GCA_047632655.1 Francisellaceae bacterium
TTTTGTTAATGACTGTTTTAGCATCAAGTGAAGAAAGGTCAACGGCAGCAATTGGCTAGCTGGAGAATATTTCAATTATCAATGGCTCGATGTTAACAAAGATACGAAAGCTGACGTTAGCATTGGCTTATCTAACGACAAGTGATCCGACAAACCTGTCATTAAAATATTTGCCTTTACAACCCAAAACAGCCAAATTCATTAGCGTTAAAGTCGCAGGTAGATTTGACAGTTCTGGCAACATAGCCGAAATAGATAATGTTTAAGCCGTTATCTATGAAAACCTATTAGGTTTTAATTCATGCTAGCAAACAGACTAAACTGATAAATTAAAGCTACTCAAAATTATGCATATTATCGAAACATAAGTAGACATTAATATTTGAGACTCTACGCACTTGGTTTGTAAAAAATCAGAACGGGTAACCGGTACTAAGGTTCTACTTATATTCATACTAATGAAATCATCTTATTATGGTTTGACTCTTATCATTAATAAATACTATTATGTAGTTATTATGGTTGTAGGTGATTTTTATGGCAAACAAACAGAGCTATCTAGGTGAATTTGAATATTTTGTATTATTGTGTATTTTACAACTGAAGGGTGAAGCTTATGGCGTTACTATTCGCGCTCAATTTAAGAAAACAATCGACAGAGATGTTTCTTTAGGTGCTATATATTCTACGTTTGAGCGATTGGAGAAAAAAGGTCTCATTCAGTCAAGAAAAAGTGAAGCATTACCTGAACGCGGTGGTAAACCTAAACGGCTTGTAAAAGTTACTTCCATAGGTAAGGAAGAGTTACTAGCAACCAAAAAACGCACGGATATCATGTGGAAAAATGTTAATTGCAATGCTATTTATAATTTTCAGGTAAAAGCATGAGTATATTGACATGGTGCAAATGGTTTATTTTATTGTCTTTACCAAATTATCTAAGTAATGATATTTGTAGTGATCTCGAAGAAGAATACACGACTATTGCATTGCCTCTTGAGGGGAAACGTAAAGCTAATTACTGGTTAGTAAAACAAACATTAGCTATTTGTACTCATTTCTTATTTTCAATGAAAAATTGTTTGTCCCTACTCGTAATAACTATGGCTATATTTATTTTCTTCACGATGGGAGTTTCAGTATTTTGGTTAAGTGATCTAGCAGATGCAAGTGTGTTAAATGATGTCTTTTGGCAACAATGGCTAGCTGGAAATTCTTATCAAATATTCTTCGAACCTATCCTTTGGCAGAGTATCCCTTAGGTATTCGCACAATCTGTTGATTGGAGCTTGTGGCTTTATCAACCCGCGCTAATCTATTCCTTAATCTCGTTTTACTTTTTCTATAAAGCATATGAGTTGTCAAAACTGTCGATTATGAAATCTTTATTAATTGCGTTTGCTGTAATCACATTACCCTATTTATTAGGGGGAGCATTATTCGTTTTTATGGATATAGAAATGAATGAATCTGGTCCGATAGTCGCATTTATGTGGCTAACCACCTTGTATTTAATCTTGCCAGTCAGTTACCAGTTTATTAACAAAATAAAAATGAATTATAGCTGTTTCGCATGATTAATTTAAACGTAGCAGTAAATAATTATCACTACGGAGTAGGTAAAATATAATGATAAAATTTGGTTTTTTTAACGTCTATAGCTTGTTGTTATCTTGTTTTCTGACAATGTCTGTAACAGCAGAGGAATTCAAATTATCAGATGATATTGTTCCTTCATTTCAATTTATAGAATTAACGCTTGACCCCAGTCTAGATAGGTTTTCAGGTACCACAACGATAGATCTCAATATCACCAAACAAAGTGACACGATAAAGCTTTACTCGAAAAATTTGTTGATAACTTCTGCAACGGTAAGTGATGAAAATAGCAAAAAAAGTTAGCTGTTGTAGGAACTAATGAATACGATATAACCTCGTTGCTAGCAAATCACATAATACCTAAAGGTCAGCATAAACTGTCTTTATCCTTTGAAGGAACATATACCGACACAGGAGATGGTTTATTCAAGGTTACAGAAAGTGATGAAACATATCTGTTTACTCAATTTCAATCTATGTTGGCTCGTAGCGTTTTCCCGTCTTTTGGCCAACCAAATTTCAAAATACCTTTTCAATTTAAAATTAGTGTGCCGAAAGGGTATAACGTAATTAGTAATACCCCACCAATAAAACTAAGTACACATGGCGATTGGGATACCTTTGTTTTTGAACCTACTCCACCAACTTATAGCGATGTACTCGCATTTTCCATAGGTAATTTTGATTCAATCAAGATACCTAATATGTCAGTGCCTAGCAAACTTTATGTGGTTAAAGGAAAACAAACCCAAACAAAATATGCAATTAAACATATTGGTAAAATATTTAAGGAGGTGGAATCATTCTTTTCTATGAAGTACCCATATAAAAAATTGGATATGGTGGCTGTTCCTCATTATTCTGGTGCTGCAATGGAAAACGTCGGTTTAGTTTATTTCAAAGATGAGTTTATTTTACTGGATGAAACCCCTTCAATTAGCCAACAGAAATACACCTTGAAACTTATCGCCCATGAAATTCCCCACATGTGGTTTGGTAACTTAGTGACGATGCGATGGTGGAATGATGTTTGGTTAAATGAGTCATTTGCAGAATGGTTAGGGCATAAAATTGTTATTAATGAATTTCCTGAGCTTTCAGCCGAACTTGATTTACCACAAACAAGTTCTTTATCCGACGATAATGTAAATACGCAATTGCCTATTAGAAGATCGGTGAAATCTAAAGCAGATGCTGACTCAATGGGAGGTATTGCTTACAGCAAAGGCAATGCTATTTTAAACATGCTTGAGCACTATGTAGGTGAAGACATTTTTCGTCAGGCTGTTATTACTTACATTTTGGAGTACAAAAACAAAAATGCAACTCTGCAAGATTTCGTCAAACATATTGAAGTAGCCAGTAAAAAAGATTTAGCAGAATTCTTTTCTTCTTTTCTAGATCAACCGGGATTCCCTTTAATCTCTTTGAAAGTGAATAATGAACGACTGTTAATCTCACAACAACCCTTTGGTGCTAATGACCAAGATAAAAAAACCATGTTATGGCAAGTTCCATTAATGCTCAAATTTTTGACTAATCACACTGTTATCACTAAGCATGTATTTTTAAATGAGCATGTTATAGAAATATCACTCCCTAAAGGTGTTAAAGCTATTTTCCCAGACGCTAAAGCTGTGGGGTATTATCGTTATCTTCTTCCTCAGGAAGATGAAAATTTTATAAAAAATAATATTTCGCGATTAGACGATGACGAGAAATTAGCTTGGCTTAATAACAACGAACAACTGACTAAAATTTCTAAGCGTCAATACGCCGATATCCTTTCTGTGAAGTTAGCTTTGCTGTCAGGCTTGACCTTAAACAATAAAGTGGCTAGTGATATCATCAGAGATATAGATTTTAGTTACACTGATTTCATCCCTGAAGCTTTACAAGTGAAATATTCACGTTATCTAAATACACAGCTTAATGAGCGACTAAAAAGAATTAAATGGCATAACTCTGGCAAAGAAACTATTGCGGAAAGCTCAATGAAAGCGAGTTTATTAAGTTTAGCTGGTGGCCGACTTGGCAATAGCAACTTAAAGGCAAACATTCTTAGAGCAATGGGTTATTTTTCTTCGCCAAAAATTGTCAACCGCTATTACGATTTTTTACTCTCATGACAAGTGCCCACCGATGAAATAAGTTATCGATTTCAGTATCCTGCTTTTAATCCTGCTCTTCGTCATCATGTAATTGATTATATAGAAGCAAATAAAGACAAAATATTGAAATATATCAATCAGCAACAATGGTTTCCGTATAATTTTTATACCAGCTGTGAAGAAAACATTAGAGTAAGAGTTAATCAGGTTTTTTCTACTTGGATTAAAGATATACCTGGTTTAAAGGAAAAACTAAACACAGTTGATGAAACTATAAAACAATGCATTAGCTCTCGTGCTAAAAATGTTTTTCAGCTGAGTAAGTTACTGTCAAAATGACATTGAGTTAGCCTTATTTTATAAATTGTGAACATTAAAATGAGTATAGGTAAAATAAAACGTCATTTTTCCTAAAATCAAAATACATGATGCCTTATATTTTCCATATTGACATCTATTTTATATTCTTAAGGGAGTGAAAGTAGGTTGTTTTTAGTCGATTAATCAACTGTTTATACTTAATTCAGAATTCAAGACAAGCGCCTCCCGCTGTTATGCAAACCAGATTTTGAATATTGCTTTTATTTCTTTTATTTCTTTTATTCAAACAGGCTTATCTGAGGCGGTGCTCTACTTTGTGGGGGCAATAATTCGACGACTTCGTCATTTCTTGTATTCAGGTGACTGAGTATCTTTTGGATCACCAATGGATGTTCATTAGACACATCCCTGTGTCTAACCCTTCGGGCAGCATTCGCTGTGCAAATCATCTATCCTGACGATTTGTCGATGCTCGCTATAACCTTAACTGCACCACCGCACTGCTCACAG
>JBLIDR010000238.1:0-4532 GCA_047632655.1 Francisellaceae bacterium
TATCCCTCGAGCCCAGAAGAATCAATGATTACAGCAGCAAGGCAATACGTTAGAATCAGAAACAAGGCAATCTAAATTATGCAAAAACACCCTATGGATAAAGATGCAGCGATTATTGGCAAGGCTTCAAAACAAGGGAAACCACACATTTCAATGCAAACTGCTTTTGTGGCTTAAGGTGCACTGATTGGCGAATAATTACCTCGTATTTCTTAAGTTTTAAAACTTAATTAATTGACATCCAAATATTAAATCAAGCCTAATGATTTCACCGTATCACGTTCATCCCGTAATTCTTGTAAAACGATATTAATTTTATCTTGAGAAAATGCATTAAATTTAACATTTTTAATGACTTCTAATTTACCATTAACAACTCTAGAAGGAAAAGAAAAGATTAGCCCAGCATCAATACCATAATCACCAGTAGAGTATTGTGAGACAGAAAAAACTTGACCTTCTGGTGTATCATGACTGAGGTTATATACACTATCAATTGCTGCCGCTGCCGCAGACGCTGCTGAAGATGCTCCTCTAGCATTAATCACCGCAGCACCTCGTTGCTGTACCGTTGTAATGAAATCATTTTTTAACCAATTTAAATCATCAATGACATCTGTTACGGGTTTTCCCTTTATTTTTGCTTCATAAAAATTAGGGTATTGTGTAGCGGAATGATTACCCCATACTACCATATCACTTACATCAGTAACCTCGACTCCAGCCTTATTAGCTAATTGATGAACTGATCTATTTTGATCTAACATTGTCATTGCAAAAAAACGATCATTTGGGATATTAGGCGCACTGTTCATTGCTATCAATGCATTAGTATTACATGGGTTTCCAACAACAAAAACGCGTACATCACTCGCAGCATGATCATTAATTGCTTTGCCCTGCACTGTAAATACACCACCATTTATTTTTAATAAGTCAGCCCGTTCCATTCCAGCTTTACGTGGAACTGAACCAACAAGAACAGCCCAATTAATATCTTTCATAGCCTTATTAACATCGGATGTGCAAGTAATTTTTTTCAGTAAAGGAAAAGCACAATCATTCAATTCCATTTCTACTCCTTTCAAAGCAGGTAAGGCATGTTCTAGCTCCAACAACTGTAATTCAACTTCTGTATCCATACCAAACATTTGCCCTGAGGCAATACGAAACACTAACGCATATCCAATTTGACCAGCAGCACCTGTAACAGCAACTTTTACTCTTTTATTATTCATTACTTTCTCCTATTGTTTTTTATTGTATTCAACGTAAATTATGATAGTTATAAAAATAATATTTAAATGTTTGAACTTAATTCATTCCTAACTCCAAGATTAGCAAAATTTAAGATAAAATGATAAAAAACATTTAAAAAATGTCCAAATACATACACCACTACTAATGCAGCTATGACTGCCTCGAATGAAGCTATCGCATGTATATTTGATGAGTATTCAGATAATAAGCTATTTCCAAGCATCCACTCTGATGTCTTATACATTGCAATCGAACTAATAACCAATGGAAATGTAAAAGCGGCATATCCAGGTGAAAAAGGTAGACGTAATAAATTAATTAATGAAAGATAAACTAATGCGGTCATTAATACTGCAATCCCACCCAGGAGGGCAATCATTAATGGATTAGGATTAGCCACGATAGTTAGGTACCCAGCTAAACTTAAACTGGCTGGAGCTGCCAAAACGGCAAGGGTTGGTTTAGCAGCATCTGGAACAGTTGCTGAAAAGATCAAGCGGTATAAGATTATAGGCAGTAATATTGCATAAGTAGCAATACCAAAAATCAATAAACCCTCAGCTAATGGTAACAAAACAGCAACATTTGGAAAAGTTACCGCAGCAACTATAATCCCAACGGGAGGCACAAACCATGATGGTACCATATGATGTAATTCAAAATCACGCATACGGTGAATGGTGAATTTCACTAAAAAAACCAAATGGAAAGCAATGGCAACTAACCATAAAAACACAGCCAAACTAAGGCTCAACTTTGCTACTGTTGTTGAGATCACCATTGTTGCCATAGCAAATGTTGGAATGACACTACCGACAACAGCATGCGATAAATCTTGTTTGATAAGATGCGGGTGAACCATAAATTTAATCAAAATAAATAATAATAAAATTGAAGCTAGTATCATTGAAATATTTTGTGCTAAGCCATGGAAGGTATACAAATACTCCAAGCAAACACCTAAACTAGCTATACCTAAAGCCAATCCAGACATGGGTGTCGGTATATTACTCAAGGATTGTGTTAATATGTCTTTCATCTTGCTCTTCCAGTTAGATAGTTAACTTAAACCTATTATAAACTTGATCATATATTAAGAATAGTATAATGTTTTTATCATTACATTAAATATAATTTAACTTTTATGCTTATAACCATTAGACAAATAGAAATTTTCTTGATGATTGTGCAAGAAAAATCAATCGCTGCTGCTTCTGAAAAATTATATCTATCTAAACCAGCAGTGAGCATGGCGCTAAATGAATTAGAATCACGCCTAAAACATCTTTTATTTGATCGAGTTAAAAATAGATTAATCCTCAATTACTATGGGCAGCAAGTACTATCCCGCGCTGATGAGCTTTATCAACGAACACTAGAAATTGAACAACTTTTCAGCTTAGAAGATAGTAATAAAAATATTGATCAGTCCAAACTATTTGGTAAAATCAGTATTGGCGCTAGCAATACCATTGGTAATTATTTATTACCTAATATCATTCAACAATTCAGATTGAATACTGGGCACACTCAACAAAAAATCATTATTGATAATTCAGAAAACATCTGCTCAAAAATTGCAGATTACAAACTTGATCTTGGTTTGGTTGAGTCTGAAGTTAAGCATGATGATCTCGTATTTAACTTCTGGCAGAGGGATCAAATGTGTGTTATTGCAGCCCCAAAGCATAGTTTAATAAAAAAATCAGTTTTAAATATTTCTGATCTAAATTCTATGAATTGGATATTACGTGAACCAGGATCTGGTAGCCGTTCTCAATTTATGCAAATGCTAGCTCCGTCTCTAAAAAATTGGCATTTATCACTTGAACTAACGACAACCGAAAGCATTATAAACTGTGTTCAGTCCGGAATAGGATTAGCCTTTGTATCAAAGTTGGCAATCGAAACTGCTCTTTTAGCTAAACGTGTCACGATACTTCCCCTGCAAATGAATGATCAATTTGTAAGAAAATTATGGATTGTGAACCATAAAGATAAATACCACAGCCCTTTAATGTCGGCTTTCATCAATAGCCTTGATCAATATATTTAAACTAAAATTTAAATATATTACAGTTTAAGAAGGGGATAGTAATAATAGTTCTTTATCTTTTTAAAGATTATTTGCATAAATATCAAGCTTATAATAAAAATAGTAACAATGCCTAAACCTATTAACTCTGAATGATTATCTACTGTTTTATTTAAAATATCAAACTAATTTAGACTGACTTCGTTACCTATAAATTAATTAATTTAAGCCTATACCAGACATTTCGCACCAAAATAATATTTTTTAAATTTCCTAAAAATCTGATAATTTTATTTTAAGAAGTCCTGTCTTATATTTAATTAACACCCTCATTTTGATGCCATTTCATGTTTT
The DNA here is from genome assembly GCA_047632655.1 of Francisellaceae bacterium. Classification (GTDB taxonomy): domain Bacteria; phylum Pseudomonadota; class Gammaproteobacteria; order Francisellales; family Francisellaceae; genus CAJXRW01. The sequence goes on from JBLIDR010000238.1 coordinate 3,650, forward strand.
CCGACAGACTTATCCAGTTAAATCTGAATATTCTCACCAATGAGAATATACCGAATAGAACATCTGCACTAACACGGCAAATAACACACATCTAAAGAACCAAATAGAAAACTTATTGGAGACTCTTTTTACAATAAAAACACCCAAGGGTGATCCAATAAAAGAGCCAATCAGTAAGCCTACGAAGGCTGGAATATATATAAACCCAACACTACCTGATGGCAATGAAGACATTCCAATACTGTGAACCATCAGAGTACTGATTGCAAAAAACCCCATTGGAATGGCTAAAGCCGTTGACATAGCAGCGCATTGTTTCATAGGATATTTATAATGCAGCATATAAGGATTTGTAATCGTAGACCCACCAACTCCAACAATTGCTGAAAGAGTACCAATCAAAAGACCTATACTCGCTCTGGAAGCAACACCAGGTATAATATGTTGACTGTTTACATTCTGATGTTTTTGTAAAAAACTCTGTACCAGCACTACTAACATTAATGCTATAAAAATAACTTTAGGCCATAAGCTCGGTAAAATTAAATCTAACTGACTTCCAACTAAAGCTCCCATTATCACAAAAATTACAATGCGCTTAAATAAGGGGAAAAGCAAATGACCATTTTTGTGATGATGAAAAGTGGTGTAAATTGAATTAACCATAATAAAGGCAAGCGATGTAGTAATTGACAAATGAACAGCAAGGGATGGATCTATTCCCTCTCTAGCCGTTAAAAAAAGCATTACAGGAACTATAATTATTCCACCCCCAGCACCTATCCAACCTGAAAGAATCCCAGCAAATATGCCAGTGAGAATAAACACAGCTAAAATCATAAATCAAAAACCTGTATGTTATAACTTAGCATTAAACAAAATT
>JBLIDR010000239.1:0-4525 GCA_047632655.1 Francisellaceae bacterium
TGGTAACTTTTTTGCTCGAGTCCCTGATTTTTCAGGATCTTCATGATCTCTTATGTCGCTTGTGCTGTTCTAGAAAAACTTCTGATGAAAAGTTTTAGACGACTGGATCCCGGCAAAGCCTCCCTTACTCGCGCTAATAAGTTCCCTTTCTTAGCTGCACCTTTGACAGCAAGTACGGTCAGGATCTTATCTCCCCACACTGCTAATTTACTAATACCTTGAAAACGCCCTTTAGCCCACAACTTTGGTGCTGTGATAAATGCCAAGTCTGTTTGCCTCAAACGACTGGCTCCTTTGCTTGCCAGCTCAGTAAAATCCTTATAACCTTTTATGAAGTATATGCATTGAACAGTTAATTATTTTGCAATAGGTAGGGTTATTTTAAAACAAGTACCCACATTAACTTCACTCTGAACTTCAATTATTCCGTTATGTTGTTCAATAATTGCGAGTGAAATAGGTAAGCCTAAGCCAGTCCCTTCGCCAAGGGGCTTAGTCGTATAGAAAGGATCAAAGATGTTTAAAATGTCTTTTTCACTAATCCCTTTGCCATTATCTTGAACATAAATAATAACATTGTCTATATCTATAACAGATCTAATCGTTAATAAACCGTGAGTTTCACAGGCATGTGAGGCATTAATGAATAAATTTATGAACACCTGATTTAAATTATATGGTTGCCCTAAAATATTACCGCAATCAGCTAAATTTAATTTAATCTCCATTGAATATTTCAGTTCATTAGCGGCAGCTTTTACACAGTCTTTTATGCAGTTATTTATATTGCAAGCTATGAGCTGACCATCACCTTTGTATGATATCTGTTTCAAATTTAAAATGATTTTTTTTACACGCTCAATACCTTCAATAGTATCTAGTAGTAAGCTAGGTATATCTGAAATCAAATAGTCAGCGTCAATTTGTTCACGAACTACTTGATATTGGCTCAATACCGCACCTGCATTATTTTTTTCAGGATCGTGAGCTTGTATTATTGTGTCGAGTTTAAAAATTTCGCTGATGTTTTCAGACAAACAAGATAAATTGCTAAAGGAATAGCTGATGGGGTTGTTAATTTCATGGGCGATTCCAGCCGTAAGTTGGCCTAATGAGGCCATTTTTGCTGACTGAACAAGTTGAGCCTGAGTTGTTTTTAATTTTAATACAACGCCTTCAAGTCGTAAAACATTATCATATAATCTCCGCGTTTTTTCATCGAGTAATTTTTCGGCTAGTTGTCGTGCTTTTTTCTCTCTATTATACGCTATTTTATAGGCGTTAAGCTCACTCATATTAATCCTTGAATGATATGATTAATTTACATTTATTCGCGCCATCATGCATACACTCAGGATGATTAATTGTGATAGGTTGATTAAAGTGTTCAGATGCGCTTAGAATTAATCCTTCTGAAAGGTAACATAACTTACGTTTTGAATGGTAAAACATCACAAAGTCGCCATCAGAGGTATCACTGCATTCAAACGTGGGTAGATAGGCTTGTGGATAGACACGTTTCACTTCTTTATGAATGACAGACTCAATATAAATTAAGAAGTCTCTTAAGTTATTAATATGAGATAAATCACTAGAGCTATTATTATATAAATCGCTAAACAGATATTGGCCAAATGTTCTTATTACGTTAGGGGGATCAATTTTAGTTATTTCTGATAAGGCAGCCACTAGTGCCATTATTTCTGAATCTTTATACTGCATTCCATTGGTATAAATACCTTCAGAAGTAGGTCTTACCTTAGCTAATAGGTCATTCCACACAGCCATACCCATTTTTTCTATCACCATTTCTGAAAACGATGTAAATATAGAGCCTTGCATAGTAAACTCCTTGTTGTAGGTAAAATATCTAGGTTAAATATTTTACGATTATTTTTCAACAACAATAACAAATGAAGACTTTTGATTGCTCTCATACTCAATAAGTTTGTTAATTGAATGTTCTGTTAATTCATGACCTTCAGCTAAAATTAGTAAATGGGTGTTCGAAAACACACTATGCTTTAAAATCATTTTGGGTAAAATTTGATCAGTAGTTAAGCCTTGATCATTAATGTTATTATCTACTAATTCAGGTTTAGCAATCAATAATTTAAGAATATCTTCATCGTATTGAATACCTTTTGCTTTAGTCAATTCTATATGAATTTGCTTATAATCCATTTTAATTGGTTGGATTTTTCCACAGGAAAAACGCCAATAATCGCGTGCGATGTTAATTATTTTACATGCTAATAATGTTTTACTATCGACTAATTCTGCAATGTTCTCAAAGGATAAAAACTGGTGTGTTAATATATCAGTGACACCATTTAGATTCTGTGCGGGAGAAAGAATTTGTTGAGCAATTAATCCTTGAGACATAAAAATTTTTTTTTGCTCGAAATTAAGCAAATTGTAAGGGGTACGGTAAAACAGCGGATCTAAACCTAAGAAGCCAATCTCATTTAGTAAACCGGCCAAGCGGACATCATGCAAGGCCTCTTTATCAAGGCCAAGCTGTTCACCTATTCGACCCGCTAAATGGCTAACATTTTTTGCGAAGCCACCACTGATTTCTGGATTGATGGCTATAAAGTTAAACAGCATTTTTTCACAAGACTTATTATTGCGCTCATTTATGATCAATGACGCTCGAATTTGTTTTGTACGTAAATTAACTCTGTCTTCTAAATCACTGTTCAAGCTTTTAAGTAATTTATTTTGATTTTCAATTTTATGTTTCAAATTGACATTTTCTTTTTTTAATCTAATATGCTCGAAACCTTCTTCAACACTATTAATCAGCTCATCATTATTCCAAGGTTTATTGATGAATCTATTGATTTTCCCTAGATTAATTGCTGCAACAGTTGCATCGAAATCAGCAAAACCACTTAACACAATACGATAGATATGGGGATGTGATTTAGCTACTTGTCCTAATAAAGTGGCTCCATCCATTTCTGGCATTCTCATATCAGAGATAATCACATCAATAGGGGTTTTTTCTAGTATTTTTAATGCGTTTTTTGCACTATCTGCAATGAGTATTTTATAAGGCTTACGATGAAATAATCGCTGTAAAGTACGTAAAACATTACTCTCATCGTCAATACATAAAAGCGTCATGTCTGAGTATAAGGAGATAACTGCACTACTATCTGACATAATTATTCCTTTTAAGTTAGGCTGTTGAATTTAATCTTATTTACTATAGTTCATTATTGATTGCTAGACTTTATTATTTATTGTGCTTGTTATGAAAAAAAGATAAAGTCGTATTATAGTTATAACTGCTATTGATAAAAAAATCTTTATATTCTTGAAAAAGTTAACCAATAGACTAAAAAACTGTTTTTATAAATCTTACGTTATACATTTAGTTTTAAATAACGACATAACATATTTAACTAGTTATTCAACGCGGCGTTTATTGTTAATCAAGAATAATTTGACACTTTGATGATTTTTCTAAGGAAATATGAATAAAAAAATATGCAAAATTTGAATAAATCTAGAATTTTATTTGTAGACGATGAACCGGCTATTTTACGTTCTCTAGAGCGTATTGCCAGTAAAGTCGATGCAGTTATTTTAACTGCGCCTAGTGGCGAGCATGCGCTTGATATTATTAATGAATGTCCTGTAGATGTTATTGTATCTGATTTTAATATGCCTAATATGAATGGTAATGAATTGCTTGAGCAGGTGGCTCAAATTTCACCCGAAACTGTGCGTATTATGTTGACAGGATATGGTGATATGGAGATGATTCTTAATTCAATTAACGATGGTCATATCTGGGGATTCCTCCATAAACCTTGGGATAATTTTGAATTGATTGTAAAGTTAAAGCAAGCGTTGCAACTACAACAGGTTTTAGCTGAACGAACCTTAATGCTTAGAACCATTGATCAATATCAAAAATACCATCGTTCAAGTTTTGAGGGGTTTATTGGTGATTCAGTGCCAATGCAATTTGTTTACTCGTGCATTGAACAAAGTGCACCCAGTAATGCCTCGGTTTTTATCACCGGTCCCAGTGGCTCAGGTAAAGAAGTGGCGGCACAAGCTATTCATCGATTAAGCAAAAGAAAAAATGGTCCTTTTATTGCGTTAAATTGCGCAGCCATTCCATCGGAATTAATAGAATCAGAAGTTTTTGGGCATATTAAAGGCGCATTCTCTGGTGCGGTATCTAACCGCGAAGGTGCGGCTTCACTAGCCAATAGCGGTAGTTTGTTTCTTGATGAAATTGGTGAAATGGATATTGGTTTACAAGCTAAATTATTACGCTTTATACAAACTGGCTGTTTTCAGAAAGTGGGTAGCGGTAAAGAAGAAAAAGTAGATATTCGTTTTATCAGTGCCACTAATAAAGAACCACAAATTGCAATTGCTGAAAAAAAATTACGAGAAGATTTATTTTATCGGTTAAATGTTATTTCAATAAATCTACCGTCGTTAAACGAACGAGATACTGATATTTTGAAATTAGCTGAATATTTTTTAAGCCAATTTA
>JBLIDR010000240.1:0-4517 GCA_047632655.1 Francisellaceae bacterium
AGCAATTGGTGAGACCGGTTTGGATTATCATTATAATGATGAATCTAATTGGGAGGAGCAAAAAAGGCGATTTTTGATTCATCTAGAAGCGGCAAACCAAGTGAAAAAACCAGTAATAGTACATACTCGAAATGCTAAACAAGATACTTTAGATCTTTTGAAACAGGGAAATGTTTTAGGTTGCGGTGGCGTTTTGCATTGTTTTACTGAAGATTACGAATTTGCCGAGAAAGTACTTGATATGGGAATGTATATTTCCTTTTCTGGAATTTTGACTTTTAAAAATGCGCATTCAATTCAGGACGTTGCAAAAAAAATACCATTAGATAAAATTCTCATTGAAACTGACTCACCATATTTATCCCCAGTTCCGCTTCGAGGTAAGCCAAATTTTCCTCACCATGTTATCCATGTAGCAGAGTATTTAGCTAAGCTCAGAGGTGTTGATATAGAATTAGTTACAGATCAAACGGCTCGTAATGCAATTGAGTTATTTGATTTGGGCTGACAGATATTCACCTAGATCAAGGGATGATGCTATCTGAATGATAACCATTTACATTTAGTTTGCAAATTCAATAAATTCATATATAGTTCTCTTATTATTGTTGTAGGATAAAAACATGTATAAATCTGGAACTAAATATAAGGTATTAGGTTTTAATGACCATTGTCCTGCATCTTATTCTCAGAAATTATTGTGTATTGGCTTTGTTCCAGGCCAAGTATTTACGATTAACCGTGTTGCACCGCTTGGTGATCCCCTGGAGATAATGATTAAAGGGGCGCATGTTTCATTGCGAAAATCTGAGTTTGGTATGATTCAAGTTGAAAAGATATGAAAAAAATTGCAATTGTAGGTAATCCAAATTGTGGAAAAACCACTATATTTAACGCCATTACCGGCTCCAATCAAAAGGTTGGTAACTGGAGTGGTGTCACCGTTGATAAAAAATCTGGTACCTTTAAATGTGGAGATGAAAGGGTTGAGTTAGTTGATTTGCCGGGTCTTTATTCAATTACAACTTCTGATGAAAATGCTTTGGATGAGCAAGTAGCTAGTAAGTTCATGATTGAAGATAAACCTGATTTAGTGATTAATGTGATTGATGCTTCTAATATTGAGCGTCATTTATATTTAACCATGCAATTGTTAGAGATGCAGGTTCCTATGGTTCTTGCTGTTAATATGGTCGACGTGGCTAAGTCTAGAGGCATGATTGTTCATTTTGATAAATTAAAAAATAAATTAAATATACCCGTTATTCCAGTGATCGGACGTAAAAAAATAGGTATTAACGATGTGGTTGATGCTGTAGGCAAAATGCTAGACAGCCAACATGCATATTCATCGTTTAACGTTTACGCTGAATATAAAAAGTCATTACAAAGTTATATTGACACAATCATTTTCGGTGAAGAAGAAATGCAAAGCCAGAAGTGGTTTGCTCTTAGATTACTTGAAAATGATGCGTTTGCTTTGAGTAAGTCATCCGTAGAGTTATTAGAAAAGGTTAAGGATGCTAAACTAGCTCAAAAAGTCACCAATGTTGATGTTTCTATCGCTAGATATGAATGCATTTCTAACATGGTTACGAGTTGTTGTGATATTACTTTAATGAAAAAGCATAAGCTGACAAGTATCGTTGATAGTATCTGTTTGAATAAGTACTTAGGTTTACCAATATTTCTACTTGTTATGTATATGATGTTTGAGTTTGCGATAAATATCGGTGGCGCTTTGCAGCCATTATTTGACAATACCTCTCGTGTTATTTTTATGGATGGTTTTGGTCATTTATTGATATATCTAGGTGTGCCTTTATGGCTAACAGCCGTTTTGGCTAATGGTATTGGTTTAGGAATTAATACCGTGCTAACCTTTATTCCTCAGATCGGATGTATGTTTATATTTTTATGTTTTTTAGAAGATTCTGGTTATATGGCTAGGGCTGCCTTTGTTATGGATAGGTTCATGCAGTGGGTTGGATTGCCAGGGAAGTCGTTTGTGCCTTTAATTGTTGGCTTTGGCTGTAATGTACCGGCGGTGATGGCCACAAGAACCTTGGAGAGTAGGCGTGATCGGCTATTAACTATTATGATGTCTCCATTTATTTCTTGCGGTGCAAGGTTAGCAATATTTGCTGTATTTGCTTCTGCGTTTTTTGGTGGGCATGGCGCTTCAGTTGTATTTTTATTATATATTATTGGCATTATTGCCGCTATTTTGACTGGATTAGTTGTTAAACATACTATTTTGAAAGGTGACAATACCCCCTTTATTCTTGAGCTACCATCTTACCATATACCAAATTTCAAGACAATTTTGATTCAAGCTGGAAATAGATTAAAAAGATTTATTACTCGAGCTGGTAAAGTGATAATCCCTGTATGTATCTTAATTGGCGCTTTGAATGCAATTCAGGTCAATGGTAAAATAACAGATGGTGGCTCGCGTAGCTCAGTCTTATCAAAGGTTGGTGAGACGATTACCCCTATATTTAGACCGATGGGAATTACGGATAATAATTGGCCTGCTACAGTCGGGTTATTAACAGGCGTGTTAGCAAAAGAGGTAGTGATTGGTACGCTCAATACATTATATACTCAAAATGAAGGTGATATAGGTCTTAATGAAAATGAACCGTTTCATTTTTGGAGTGAATTAAAAGACTCTCTTTCTGTTACCGTTAATAATTTTGAAAGCATGTCGATTGGCACTTTTATTAATCCTTTTACTGCTAATGAAGCCGATGCTCATATGGATAAGTCAGTAATGGGCGCAATGGCTACAAGTTTTGGTTCAGTTTCTGCAGCTTTTGCTTATTTATTATTTGTATTGCTTTATGTGCCCTGTGTCGCAACAATTGGTGCTATGGCTCGTGAGGCCGGGCACGGTTGGTCATGGCTATCTGTAATCTGGAGCACCTCAATTGCTTATGTTCTCGCTGTAGTGGTCTTTCAGTTTACTGAGTTATGGGCTAATACTTTAAGCGCTTCTATTTCTATCTTTCTGGCGCTTGCATATATTGCTATTTTGATTTGGATGATGAAGTATTTTGCTGATAAAATTAAATTTAAGCCAAAAATTTCTGGAGCTGGTTGTTCAACAGGATGTGCTAGCAGCGGCAGTCATTAATCTATTTTGTATGCATTATATTTAGTTATTATTGCTTCTGAGATCCATATATTTCTGAGGCAGGGCTAACAATAAGCTCATCGGGTTTGCAGGCAATGTTTTGATCTTTATTATTGTAGGGTAAGGAATGTAAGATATGGCGTAACGCATTGATTCTTGCTCTTTTTTTATCATCTGACTTCACAACTGTCCAAGGTGAAGTGTGTGTGCTTGTATGTAAAAATGTAGCTTCTTTAGCCTCGGTATAATCATCCCATTTATCCATTGAAGCGGTGTCAATTGGACTTAATTTCCATTGTTTTAATGGATGTTTCCTTCTAGAATCAAATCTTCTTTTTTGCTCTTCTCTACTGACTGAAAACCAAAGTTTAAAAAGAATAATTCCACTATTTATTAACATTCTTTCTATTTCTGGTGTTTCTTTTAAGAATGTATCATATTCAGGTGGGGTACAAAAACCCATTACTTTTTCTACACCACTACGGTTATACCAAGATCTATCAAAGAAAGTTATCTTCCCAGCCGATGGAAGGTGCTGTATATAACGTTGAAAATACCATTGACTTCGCTCTCTGTCAGTTGGCTTGGCTAGAGCGACAACAGAAGCGCTACGTGAGTTTAAGTGTTCCATAAAACGTTTGATAGTTCCTCCTTTACCAGCTGCATCTCGACCCTCAAAAATAATTAAAACTTTTTGACCAGATTCTTGTACCCATTTTTGCATTTTAAGCAGTTCGATTTGGAGTTCATATTTTAATTTTTCATATTTTTTTCGAGAAAGTCTTTGTGTGTAGGGGTTAATGTTTTGCACAAAAAGATCTGAGTGAGCATCGGCTATGTGCTGTGAATTATAATTGGTGAGTATGGTTTTACTTCCAGACATTATTAAATCCTGATGCTACTGTTAACAATGTATTATAGTGCAAATTAAGCTGGAATAATTTATTTTATAAATTTATTAGAAAATATGATCCATGCTTGTAAAGACCTTATATCTATCTATACTAAAAATGAAAATAGGCTGAAGGAATTAACCATGAAAAAAATAAAAACATTAAATAATTATACGCGCTTTCTGAAGAAATTACTTGTTTCAGGGGTCGTGTTTTCTATGATGACATCATTCGCATATGCAACTGATTCTGGTGGTGCTGATATGCCGTGGATGTCTCCATTACAAACTATTACCGCTTCAATTTCTGGTCCAATTGCTCAGGCAGCAGGTGTGATTGTGATTGTAATTGCGGGACTTGGTATTGCATTTGGCGAGGGTGGTAGTGGTGTAAGAAAGCTTTTCCAGGTCGTCATGGGTTTAGCGATTGCTTTTACTGCAGCTAGTATTGTTTCGAAATTATTTGGAGCAACTTCAGGTGTTATA
>JBLIDR010000241.1:0-4503 GCA_047632655.1 Francisellaceae bacterium
TAAATATCAAAAATAATCGGCGTACATACATGCGAGGATAAATCAAAAGATAAAAGCATCGGCTTTGCCGACAACCAGCAACACTATGATGGTTGTCTTGGTAACACTATGAAGGCTGTCTCGTTAATTGCGTTAATTGTTTCGCTAATTAGTTGGGAAAAAGATAATTTAATGTTGTTCTGTCCCGATAGTTAATTGGTACCTATTACAACTTAGAGTCAACTTGGCTCTAAGTCGTCTAATAATCTTACTAAGGAACGTCCTAATGCTGCTGCCATGTTCACTGGTACAGCATTGCCAACCTGCTTATAGATTGCTGTTAAAGGGCCTTGGAACTCCCAATTATCAGGAAAAGTTTGTATACGTGCATACTCTCTAGACTGGAGTGGTCTAGTCTCAAGTGGGTGACATCGCTCAGTTTGTTTTTGAGCCGGGGACGTGGTCAATGTTAAACTAGGTTCTTGCATGGATAGTCTTCTAGCCATGCCTGTTTTACCTCCCCCTAAAAAGTAACTACCTTGCATGTATTCTCTTTGAAGATCATCATTTAAATCTCTCCAATAACCACCTTGTGGAACTTGTTCCATAATTTCAGCTTTTCGTTTAGGGTAGTTTTGACCCGCTGATTCAGAAACATCTGTATCAAATAATTCACCTTTGTTAAATGCGTCACTGAGTGTCATAACTCGTTTATATGGTGAGGGCCATTTAAACTCTGCCTTATTTACTAAATCATTTCGAACACCAACTAAAATTAGACGCTCTCTTTTTTGCGGTACTTTGTAAAATATAGATTTAATAACTTTAGGTTCCACGATTAGAGTGTACCCAATTTCTTCTATGACCTTTTTAATCGTTTCAAGTGTTCTGCCATTATCATGTGTAAGAAGTGCTCTTACATTTTCCGCCATAAATATTTTGGGTTTAGTTTCCTTTATCGCTCTAGCCATTTGATAAAACAACGTACCTCTAGTATCTTCAAAACCTAAGCTTTTACCTGCATATGAAAATGCTTGGCAAGGAAACCCACCTGTTAATACATCAACTTCTTCATTGATAGTTGTGAAGTCTATACCTGAAATATCACCTTGGATAACATTCCAATCGGGTCTGTTGTGCTTCAATGTATTACAAGCATGCTTATCCATTTCATTGAGTAAGACACTTTCAAATCCTGCTTGTTCCATACCTAAGGCAAGACCACCACCACCTGCAAATAATTCTACTAGGTTGTATCTTCTCTTTGGCTTTGTATTTAATTCACTCTCCCATTGGGAATCATGGAGGCTTTTGATAGCAGGAAAGTGTAATACTTGAGCTTTATCAATTAACCCTGTCTTTTTACAAGGAACAAGTTCGCCTTTTTTAATTCGTGATTCAATTGATCTTTTAGGGAGTGATAAAATATCTGATAGCACTGCTAAACTATAAAATTCTTGTTGTTTTTCTAGAGGATTGTTCATTAAAAGTGCTACCTATAATTAAATGTGCCTAAACTACTGATCAAGTATACAGATCTCTTTATTGTAGGTCCAGTAGTTTTTATAAAAAAGTTAATTAAATTCACATCTGTTGAGGGCTGATCAATAATTAATTCTTTAATACTCAAGGAATTAATATGGAATCGTTTGACAGAGAAAAACTTAAAAAATCCATTGAAGGTAGTGTTGTCAGAATGTATATAGCTCAGACATCACAGTTAGATTTATACAGAAATACTTTAGACTGCTTCTCAGCTTCATTAGATGCCTTGATGCAAGAAATATCTATGGATGACTGGCTGAAGCAAGAAAAAGAAAGACAGGTTCAAAAAACCAAGCAAAATGCAATTGGTACTCTTCATGAAGATATCATGGGTTCAATAGATGGTGTTGATGCACTAGTTGTCGGAAATTTGGTCGATATTGTGTGTCATGATAAAAAAATTGTTGCAGAAGTTAAGAATAAGTACAACACGACTAAGGGCAACCATAAAGTACAGATTTATCGAGATTTAGCTCAAAAGATAGATGAAATAGCAGATGGGTATACTGGTTATTATGTAGAAGTTCTTCCAAAAGGCGCTAAAGCTTACAATCACCCATTTACTCCTTCTGATAATCAAACTAAGAGTAAGCTACCGGAAAGAAAAGATATCAAAGTTATTGATGGTAAGTCTTTTTATTCTCTTCTTACTGGTAATGATGAAGCTCTATGCGAGTTATATAAAAATCTACCTGCGATAGTTAGCGAAATTATTGAGGAAAGATTTAAAGTTAGACTATCAACTAGCAAAGTAGTTGACTCCGAACAGTTTAATAAAAATTTCATTAAAGCTTACGGTAGTAAGTGATGGATTGGGACCAATACTCAAAAAACCTTAACACCTATTTGGCTAACTGGTTTAATCAAATAATTGCTATTCAACAGAAACAATTTAGTGATGAAGAAGTTCTGTTTGAGTTAAACAAAAATACTTTAGATGCTTTTTCAGCAATGGTAGACGTCTACTCATCTGGTCAAACTTTTGAGCAATGGATTGAAAATGAAAAAGTTAGACAAAGACAAAAATCACTGCAAGGAAAAATTGGTGATTTACATGAAATAATGATTTTGGCATTGAACGACGATATAAAAAAAAGAGAGCCAGAAGTTATTGAAGGCTACGAAAGGCCTTTAAGAATTTATGACCTTTCTGATGATACAAGTGACAATAAGTGGATTGCTGAAGTTAAAAATAAACACAACACTACTAAAGGTGATGATAGAACCGCTAGTTTTGATAAGTTAAGTAAAGGGTTGGAACTAGTTGGCGAAGAGTATACGGCATACTACGTCACTATTCTTAGAAAATCTCACCATAGAGTTAATGAGTTATTTACTCCATCAGACAATACGAATGCCAATAACAAACAAAATGAAAAGATAGTTCATATTGATGGTGAATCGTTTTATGCACAACTTACTAATGATGAAGGTGCTTTAAGTAAAGCTTTTGATATTTTAAATCGACTCTTACGAGAAAAATTTGAAGCCGAAGGTAGCGAGGATATCCTTCAACAACTTAAGAGCTTTTCGTTCTTTAATGTAGTCGTAAATATTAATACTGCTAGTGAAGCCGGTTTGTCTTATTTACCGGGCCTAGGTGAAAAAGCAGTTAAAAATATAATTGATTATAGAATTGAAAATGGAGCCTTTATGAACTTAAGTGATTTAACAAAAGTAAAGTTGATTGGTGCAGGAACACTTACAAAAATCACTCCTTTTATTGAGTTGTAATTACTTTTATTAAAATAAATCTTTTTTATAAAGCACCATTTAGCTCGATGATAAGGTTAGCTATCTTTTCATCGAGATATCTATAGCTTTGACCGGGTACAAATCCAGGAAACTCTTTTCTTAAGTCAGCTAAGCTAATAGGAACATCATAAATATTTAACTCTGTAATTTCCATTGCATGGCAGCTAGTTTTATCTTTGAAATACTTAGATATTCTTTCTTTATAGGATTCGGTGGCATTAACTTTTTCCATCAACAGGTCGAAGTCTTCATGAAAATAGCGACCAATTTTAAAGCTCCCAAATATTTGCATCTTAGGTGATGAACGGTAAATTACAACAGTCCGACTGATTTCGCTGTTATTCATATAAGGCAGCTTTTTTCTAAATTCAAAAAGCTTCGCTCCATCAACTATTTCTTTAACAATTCTTGGCTGAATTGAGAGCAATAAATGCTTTTGCATATTTATAATATCGACCTTATTTTGTAAATAGAACGCTTAAATTCTAACAGCAGATTTGTTAATTTGTACCTAAAACATCTTTGATATGAAGTTTATACTTCCTTTTTGTAGGTTCAATATTATTCACTTTTACAGATACCACCGAAAAGGAAAATTTAATAGGCCATCCATAATAATTTGACTGTTTTTTGTACTGCACTAAGCTTTGATAACACCAATTGAAATAGCACAAATTGAAAGGAGTCACTTATTATGCCCAAGCCGCGTTCATATCAGGTCAGCCTCATTGATACCCCCTATTACCACTGCGTATCACGGTGCGTTAGACGCGCCTGGGTAGAAGATAAGGTATTGTGGTTATCGTCAGTATTTGCCATTGGTATCTGTGCTTATGCGGTAATGAGCAATCATGTGCATCTGGTGCTGTGTGTGGATAAAGATAAAGCCATGTCTTGGTCAGATAAACAAGTGGTAGGCCGCTGGCATCGGTTACATAGAGGCACATTACTGAGCCAGAAATTCATACGTAATGAGTTGTTAAGTGAGAGTGAATGGATAAGCCTTAAAGAGACAATCGTTATATACCGACAGCGTTTGTATGACATCAATCTGTGGGTCAGAGACGCTGATATATCGAATCGCGAACGTCCCCTTATGGCACATTTGCGACGCTCAGCGAATGGCTCCAATGAGCGATCTGCCGCAGTTGGGCATATTCGGTATTTGATTGAGCTATCGCTATAAAGCAGACGTTAAAGCGCCAGTAAGCACTACAGCATCAA
>JBLIDR010000242.1:0-4502 GCA_047632655.1 Francisellaceae bacterium
ATTTATGCGCTAGGTAAGGTGTTTTCAGCACTATTACTCCAACAAAAATCAAAAAAAATCGACTACTATGGTGAGCTTGAGTCTATTGTAAAAAAAGCAACGGCTCAAGTATCGACTGAACGCTATGCTTCAGTACTTGAACTTAAAAATGACATTGTTTTATTTATCAATAAACAAGTAGTAAAGGTTTTTCCTGCAAGTAACTTATATAAAACTAAGAAGTTTATCTTTAAAAGACACCCTATCACCGCGCTTCTTGTTGCTGTGTTATTAGTCAGCATAACAACGTTAACAACTAACTTGTTTATTCAACAGAAAAGTTTGAAGCAAGCGAAAGAACAGTCAGATTTAATGGTTGAAAAGCTTTCAATTCTTTTTCAATTAATCGATAGAAAGAAAACAAACGGACAAGCGTTGTCCGCTGACAACTTTCTAACCTACAGTTCAAAATTACTTAATGACAAAAACTTAAATGAAGACTCAATAGCAAAGCTTAAATTAACATTGGCTAATAGCTACAACAGTAATGGTAAAACGACTGAAGCTCGGCAATTGTATAAAGAAATAATTCAAAATATAGATGTGATTCAAAATAAAGATATTGCTTTTGAAGCTGGCGGGAAATTGGCACAATTACTCACGCATTTATATGATTTAGAGCTTATTGAATCAGACGTCGGAAGTTTACTACCTCAATTAGAATATAGCGAAAAAGACAATAATCTCCCTAAAACGCCAGCACAAGCCATTTTCTATCATAGGTATTTAGATGGCATGAAGTATATTCAAATAAATAAACAAGCAAGAATTTCTTATGGGTTAAAGCATACGGCTTTACTGCGTTCGGTGATAAAAAACTATTGGCCTTTACTGTCCAAGCAACTAAAAGCAGAAACAACTGGTTTTTTAGCGAGGTGTTTATATACGCAACTAGAGTTTAACAGTAATTCTATTTATAGTTTCGAGCAGACCAAACCCAATTATTTTGAAAATAATGTAGTGCCCGTATTAAATGAAACATTATCCCTACTCAATAAATCTATAGCTTTACACAATGAAAACAATGGCCAGGATGACGTAGCAAGGGGAGAGTTAATTCTTGCAGGTATATATAGTTTATTAAACATACCTAAAAGTGCGATTGAATCAGCAGAAAAAGCGATAAGATTGAGTAAAAAAGTTTTAGGTGACAACCACCCTAATTTGATTAATAGATATGGTGAACTTTCTAAAGATTTTTTATATGAAAACCCCGTTAAAAGCATAGAGTATGCTTTGAAGAGTGTACAACTTGCCCAGCAATTTTCTCAAGTAAGCAATTCACAGTATCTATTAGCGCTAAATGCTTTACTTAACTCATTGGAAGCAGCAGGTAGCTTTGAGGAATATCAAAAAGTCGCTGAGCAGTACTTTAAATATTATTTAGATTTACCTGATGACGAACGAAATGAAACCGTAGTTGCTTTAGTTATTGAAACACTACAAGACTACTATAACGTTATTGCATCGCCGCCTAATGTAGCCAAAGCACTGGTTAACCAGATTGAGCAAGATTATTTTACTAAAAATGAATTGACTGATTTTGATAAAAAGTTACAAGAATTTTTCACTATTATTACCAGTATTCCTAACATCAATAATAAACATTCTTTAGTTAGTAAATTGTATTTGGATAAAAGTGACCGCTCGACACTCGATTTAACGAGAGAAAAAGTAAACTTAATTTGGTATAAAGCACTGAATCAAAAAAATGAAAATAATATATTACAGGAAGTAACCTCGATAAACTGGAGTAATAAAGAGTCAAATGTATCAGTCTTTAAAATAGATGTTCTCGTGAAAACAGGCACTATACTGCTTAAAAATAAAAAGTATGAGAAAGCTGACTTACTTTTACAACAAGCTAAAGATATATATGAAAACAAGTCATTACCTACAGGAAATGCTTGGAAAAATAAAATATCTTTATTGGAAGCTGAAATATTGATCAGTAAAAAACAAAATAAAAATGCACTGACAATTTTAAATAACATAAAAGTAGCGCTATATAAAAACTTCCCTCAGAATTCACTTGTGAGACAAAGTTTTTCTCGTTTACTATTAAAATCTTCAATTTAAAAATTTAATGTGGAATTTATAAGTAAATACGTGTCTACCTATACTACGAATTATTTGTATAATTTAATTAATATTTTATCCACGAGTAATATGATGTTATTAAATCAGGTCACCCCCCATAAATTAATTCCTGCTAATTTACATGGCAGAGACTTTTTTGTGGGTGATATTCATGGCCAAAAAACCTTTTTATACCAACAACTTAAAACGTTGAACTTTGACTTTTTAGTTGATAGGATTTTTTGCGCAGGCGATATTATTGATCGCGGAGAAGAATCTCAAGCCTGTATTGACTTACTAATGCAACCTTGGTTTTTCTCTACGCTTGGTAATCATGAAGCTATGTTTCTTCAAGGCTTTGAACAACCGAAACACTGGCAAACGTTAATAAAAAATGGCGGTCAGTGGTTAGAAAGTTTAATGCATGAACCGCAATTATTGTTGAGATTAGCCCAGTTAATTCGTATAAAAATGACCTTGTCCTTAACGGTAGAAAACGCTTTGGGGAAAATTGGAGTTATTCATGCTGATGCACCTGCTGATTGGCAAACATTAGAAAATTTAGCGGTAAACGAAGAGAGTGTTATCCCTTTAATTTGGTACAGAAGAAACTTAATAACGCCTTCAGGAACTGCTATTAATAATATTGATGCTGTAGTTCACGGCCATAACTCACTAGAGAAACCTGTCGTTATTAATAACCAACTTTGGATTGATACCCTACAAAAAAAAGGGTCATTAACTATTATGCAAAATAGAGAAATATTCAGTCTTATAAAGGGTGATTGCTAAGATGGATGAACAAAAAGTTATTGCGTTAATTAATGGTTGGCAAAAAGGTGAACAAATATCGACTCAGCTTTTAATGAACTTTGCCTATTTAAAAATCAAAGAATACGCCACATTGCATCAAGAAAACTTACCTGAAGATGTAAATACCGCTATTTTAAGTATGTCTGCTACTGATATTGCTCATGACGCGTATATAAAATTATCTAAGGCTGAGCCTGCCATTTCTATTGAAACGCAACGAGAGTTTTACAGCTACTTAAACTCAGCCGTTAGAAATATTTTTATTGACCACTATCGTAAACAGGTAAAAACCCAATCACGCAATCCTGAGAACACACGGTTAAACTCCCCCAGCGCACTAAATACAGTAGATGAAAATAACCATCAAAATACCACCATAATAACCATGAGTAGCGAAATTGAGGCGTTATCAAAGCAATTCCCTCGACAAGCAGAAACACTAGAGCTACGTTACTTTGCCCAGCGTAGTAATAAAGAAATTGCACGATTACTTGATGTATCTGTAAGAACTATCGAGAACGATTTGCGCTTTGCTAAAGCTTGGTTAAAGAAAAAAATAGCAGCATGATCCTATAACTTCCACCACAATACATGTAACTATTTTAATTTTTATTTGTGGTTTTTTAATTAACTTACGTCACTAATAGATTAGTAAATTATTTGATAACGTTAAATTATTGAAGTAATAATTTACTAGGATATTAAATGAAGCAGCAACTCAATAAACTTCTTATCACCAGCTCACTACTACTTACCTTATCAGCTTGCGGAGGTAGCAGTGACAGTAAAGAAAATGCAAACGATAATAGTAATGTCATGCCCCCAAACAGCTCAACAGTATCTGGTCAATTTCACCATTCAACTGATACAGGCAAGTACTTTTCAACAGAAGACTTTCCCACTTATCAGCAATATGGGCAAAATGCTCGTCACTGTTACCAAAGTTATAATGACTATTATTTTGAATCTAAAAAAACCATGGTCTTTGGTAATCCTAACTTACCTGAAAGTGACTTTAAGCAAGCGGCAAGCTGGGTAGAAAATAATTTAGCCAGTGCATTAACATCGATGGGAATATCTGAGCAAGAATTTTTTGATGCTAAAAGCAGTATTCGCCTTAGCCGCTTAAAAGAAATTAGAAATTGGTTAAATAAAAAAGGATATCCAGACTTCTCTTATCCGGCAGATTTTGATAGCTGGACTAACCAACAACAGAATGATTGGGCAACAAAGGCCACCAAAGAATTAACAACAGATGAAGTCGTTAACTTAACGTTAAGTGATCCTTATACTCAGAAAACAGAAGCAGATATAAAATTAGCAGATAAAATTTATGTTTGTCTTCATGAAAACACTCAAGCCTACGGTTGGGGGGAAGGTACTGCAATAGGCATTACAATTGGCGCTGAGTCAATTGTGGTACCAGAAAATATCAATAAACTTATTCAACATGAGTTAATTCATACTATTCAATATGCCATTTCCGCTGATATTGATGGTTTTAAACTCCCTCGCTGGTTTAGCGAAGGACAAGCTGTTTATTTAAGTGACATGAATGTCGCTAATAAGGC
>JBLIDR010000243.1:0-4481 GCA_047632655.1 Francisellaceae bacterium
TAAAAGAGTATGGGTTTATATATCATCTAGGCCCTGGCATTTTTATGAAGGCAGAGTCCTTAGTATAGAGCGTGCAGTCGCTCGTAGTGAAACACCAGAAAATGCAGCGCTACCTTATGTTAAGCCTGTGCTAAGTTGGATTCGTTATCCTTACAGAATCCCTGTTCGAATTAAATTAGATGATTGGTCTAATGGTAATGAAAATAATATCCCATTATACATGGGCACAGACGCTCGAATCTTTATACTACCATGAGCTGGATTGCGCAAATTTTTTTACCACAAGAACGTAAAAAACTGTGGGATGCTGTTGTTGATGAAATCAAAAGTTATTCTATTACCGGTTCTCAGTCAAGGTTTGCTATTAGAGTAGCAAGCGCTGTAACACTTTCAGTTTTAATTGCTTGGTTGATAGAGTTGCCAGAAACTTATTGGTGCGCAATATCAGCAGTGGTCGCTTCCCAGGGGACACTTGGCGGGACGATTAGTAAAGCCATGATGCGTTTCATAGGCACAGTGGTTGGTGGATTTGCAGGGCTTATCTGTAATTTACTATTTTCTCAAAATTTGATTTTATATATGTTTTTTGGTTCTATGCTGTGCATTATTCCATTTTATTTCCGTGAAATTGATCAAAAGTTTAGTTATGCTTGGACCTTGACTGCTGTAACGGCAATTATTGTTATGTTTGGCGGTATTAGCGCTGCTACTCCAGATCCCCAGACATTTTATTCTATTTTTTTCTACCGCGTATCAGAAGTTAGTTTAGGCATTCTTGTCTCGACTCTTTGTGCCTATTTTATTTTTCCTGATTTATCTGCAAAAATTGCTCGAAAAAAACTTATTTTAATTTATGCTAATTGGGATGTCTTGATTAATAAATTGTTCGATGCCTTTAATGGTAATAAAAATAAAACAGATTTTGATAATATTTATTACAAGCAAGCCAATGAAATAAATTCTTTATTTGATTTATTGCAGGCTATAAAACAAGAGAGTAAATTCAAAAAAATTAAATTACCATATTCAGGTTTAGAGCAATGCGCTAGAGAGTTAGACGAATCTATTGTTTATTGTTATGATAAATTATCAGGCTCACCATCAGTTTATGACTTTGATAAACTGTCGACTGAAATGTCAAAAATATTCTCAATGATATTATCGCAGTTTAAACAGAAACGTTTTAATTTTATTGAATCAGATTTCGTAGAGATTCAAAGGTTAATTGATGAGCATAGGCTTGAATTAATAAAAATTCAGACTCGAGATAGCAAATCTTTAGCCAGAGCTTTGTTGTTTATTTCTAATTCATTTAAACAGCTCTACGCACTTAAAGAAATAAATATTCACAAAGATGAAACAATTTTTCAGCACTTAAAAAAAATAATTTTATATGAAGGAATTACCCACTTTGATATAAAAAACATAAAAAATGCAGTGGTTGCAGGTGTCATGGTTTACTTGGCACCATTATTTTGGGCTTCGATAGGTTGGCTTGATTATAGTCAAATTGCGATTACAATTTTTATTTGCTTAACGTTAAATCAAACTTCTTCAAAATTTAAAGGAGTACAGCGTTTATCGGGATGTTTTATAGGTGCCATAGTTACTCTTTTTATACTTGGGTTAAATATACAGAATTATATATTTATGTGCATAGCAATATTTATTGCCATGTATATTTTCCAATATTTTATGGCTGGCAATAATAAAATATCCTATTTTGGACTGCAAGCATCTATTCCTTTAGCGTTAGGTTTGGTCTATGGTTTAACGCCTGTATTTACTGTTGAGCCAGCTATAGATAGGCTTGCTTCAATTTTTATTGGGGTGTTAACAGTTATTGTTATAGAGATGATTATTAATACAGAAACTCCTTTGACGCTAATAAAGCATAATGTGTATCAAGCTAGAAAATCATTAATTAAATCATTGTCAGCACTAAAAAATTCTGACTTGCTTCATGATCATCAAACTATTTATAACTTATGGCGACTTAGAACTTCATTGGTTAACTTAAAGAAGATACATTGTGATGAAATTGAATTAGAACGATTTAGTCAGATAGCGATAACATCTTTAAGAGATATTTATCACTGTGTATATCATGTTAATTTGTATTATAGCAAGGAAAATTATGACCCTGATGCTGACTACATTGAAGTTCTAGATAAAATAATTGAGTTATTATCCTGTTATGAGCTCAGTATGTGTGAATTACGCCGCCATGTTAAATTAGCAAAACTAATATCAGATCAATCAAAAATAGCTAGTCTTGAAGATATTCACTCATACAAGAAAGAAATATTGTCAAGAATAGCTCAGCATATGTATTCATATTTGGACTCAATATATAAAATCAGGTCTTATGAGTATAGGAGCTCAAGTAAGTCAAAAAGATTAGCGCATATTAATAAATAGAAATGATATAGATCATTTAACTTTTTAAGAAAACCGTGCTTTTAATAGTAGGCAAAAAAATGTTTAGCATATAAAACACCTAGTGAGGTGATAATTACTTTTAAATTAAAATGAGTTGCGAGTCAGATCTAGCTCTGCTATTTTAAAACTTTTCTATAGATTATGATGTAAGTTATTTTTGTGTAGCCAAAACTTATTACTATATAAATATATTTTAGAACTTGCGGTATCAAATATATTTATATAGTATGCTCTGAAATAATTTTGAAATTATTTATCTGTTACATATAATAAGGAGATATTAGTGAGTGATTGTAAAAAACATACTGGCGAACATGACCATAAGCACGGTGATGGTTGTGGACATACAAAAATTAAGCATAATGATCATATTGATTATATCCATGATGGCCATTTACACAGTGAGCATGGTGAGCACTATGATGAACATAAAATTGATGTTTCCGATCTGAACCCAGAGAAATGTCAACCAGTTAAATCTGACTGTGATGACCATAAACATGGCCCTGAGTGTGGTCATGAATCTATTCCTCATGGTGATCATGTAGATTATATTGTTGATGGTAGACTTCACCATCCTCATGGGAGTCACTGTGATGACCATGGATCAGTTGAAGTAATTAAGAATAAAAAAATCTAAGTTATTTATATAAACATTCTATTAATAACTAACTCTATTTAAATGATACTCATTCATAGTGATTTCTTCTAAAATTTTTTTCATAGCTAAAAAGTCAATTAGGCATATTACGTTGAAAGAGTAATCAATAAGTTTATTTGTAAAATGTGAACCCGGTTATATATTTAGATCAGTAGTTGTAATTATGAATATCAAATTCTCTTAGCTAAATCTACAGCGTCGCCAATATAAGTCTGAGGCGTTAATTTAACCATTTCCTTAATAACATCTTCTGGTAAATCAAGTCTTTCAATAAAGGCTTTAAAGTCTGTTTTTGATATTCTTTTACCACGCGTTAATTCTTTTAATTTTTCATATGGTTTTTCAATACCATAACGACGCATAACGGTTTGTATGGCTTCACCTAAAACTTCAATATTACAATCAAGATCTTGATCAATCACTTGAGCGTTTAATTCTAATTTATCTAAACCTTTTAATAGTGCTTGATAAGCTGTATGGCTATGAGCCAGCCCTGTTCCGATATTACGTAGTACTGTCGAATCCGTTAAGTCACGCTGCCAGCGAGAAATTGGTAGTTTTTGAGCTAAGTGATGCATAATTGCATTGGCTATACCTAAGTTACCCTCAGAGTTCTCAAAATCAATTGGATTAACTTTGTGTGGCATGGTTGAAGAGCCAACTTCACCAGCAATAGTTCTTTGTTTGAAATAATTTAATGAAATGTAAGCCCACATGTCACGATTGAAATCTATAAGTATTGTATTGAATCTACAAACTGCATCAAATAATTCTGCTATGTAATCATGCGGTTCAATTTGAGTGGTATAAGCATTGAAAGAGATACCTAATTTTTCTGATACAAAACTTTGTGCAATTTCTTGCCAGTTAAGCTCAGGGTAAGCTGCTAGATGTGCATTATAATTTCCAACTGCTCCATTTATTTTACCCAATATTTCAACTGTGGATACTTGTTTTACTTGACGTTGTAGTCTGGCAAAAACGTTAGCCATTTCCTTGCCCACTGTGCTAGGTGTGGCAGATTGTCCGTGGGTTCTTGAGAGAAGAGGTTGCGCGGCATAATTATGAGCTAATACTTTAATGTTATCAATGATTTTATTCATTGAAGGAATTAAAACTTTATCGCGTGAAGACTGCAACATTAGAGCGTATGCTAAATTATTAATATCTTCAGATGTACAAGCAAAGTGAATAAACTCACTAATTGAGTCTAATTCAGCATTTTTTTTAATTTTATCTTTAAGGAAATATTCAACGGCTTTAACATCATGATTTGTGGTTCTTTCAATATCTTTAACCTGAAGAGCATCTTCTTCTGAAAAATTATCGATTATATTTTTTAAAAACAGTTTTGATTCTGAACTTAATTTTGGAACTT
>JBLIDR010000244.1:0-4467 GCA_047632655.1 Francisellaceae bacterium
TATATCTAAAGTTTACTCCAAATATAAAAAGTATTTTTCGATTAAATACTGTAGGCAGGAAGATAAAGGTTATCGATTAGCTGAAGCCCGTAATATGGGAATCAAAAATGCTTCCTATGACAACATTATCATTCTTGATAGTGATGCTATTCCTAATGAGCAACTTGTAGAAAAGTATATGGAATATTTTCACGTTAATAGAAATATTGCAATGTTTGGGCTTAGGTATTACGTAAGCGTAGCCAATTTGGACCCAGACAGTTACGCTCAGGATAAGAACCTTATTTTGAAAGCTGAAAAAATTCAGTCGGAAAATACAGTTGCCACAACAAATGGGGAAACTGGCTATAGTTCTGACTGGAGAGAGGAACATATAAAAAAGACCAATGGCGCTAAGAGCGAAGCTTTACCTTATCGATTTTTGGTTGGAGCAAACTGTGCGTTCACACGAGAGGTTTTTGATAGAGTCGATGGCTATTGTACTGATTTTCGTGATTGGGGCTATGAAGATCAAGAGTTTGGTTACAGGTTACAAAAAGCAGGCGTATATTTTCTTGCTTTGGAAGATAACTATGTCTACCATCAGGAGCCATTAGAGGGGAAAAATGATACGGATAGAAAATTGGGGATGGCCTCAACTAGACCAATTTACATCGAGAAATGTCCGTATATTTACCGTAAAACTAGTACAAAAAAACACGGATTTGAAGCTCCTTTAGTATCTATTTATATACCATTGTACAATCGCGAAAATTTCATTATTGAAAGTATTCAAAGTGCATTAGAGCAAAGCGTCAAGGACTTAGAGGTGGTGATTTGTGATGATGGTTCTACTGATAAATCTCTAGAGTTAATTCAAAAATACTATTCAAAAAACAATAGAGTGAAGGTTATATCACAAAAAAATGGTGGTATTGGAGCCGCATCAAATACAGCAGTAAAAAATTGTAAAGGCTATTATATAGGTCAGTTGGATGCTGATGATGTTTTAATGAGCGATGCGGTTGAAAAGTGCCTTCATGAGATGGAAAAAGATTCTAGTTTGTCACTCGTTTACGGTACTACAGAATATATTGATCAAAAATCAAAATTTATATCTGATGGGTGGAATTGGCCAACGTTCAGTAGAGAATACTTATTAAGCAATATGATTGTGCACCACTTTAGGTTTTTTAGACAAAGAGATTTTGCTCGAACAACTGGTTTTGATGAGACAATCAGAAACGCAGTCGATTATGATATGATGCTTAAGTTAGCGGAAGTTGGAAATGTTAAGCATTTAAATCAGGTCTTATACCAATATAGGCGACATGACGAAATGACTACCGTCATGCATAATAACGATCAGCATATCAACCATTTCATTGCAATAAACAATGCGCTTTCTAGGATGGGGGCAGGTGATGTTAAAGCCATTATAGACCCTGAAGATATAAAATCAAAAAAGGTGCTGTTTTGTAAATCGTAGATTTCAGCTTCTAGTGCGACACATTAAATTTGAAGGCCAGTGTGCGAAGCTCACGGTCGACTAACACCAAATGTGAGTTCACTATGTCAAAGACATATACCCGACTGACCGAAGAAGAACGATACCAGATTTATGAAGGAGTAACAGAAAAACGCTCACACCGTGAAATAGCTGTCCTTATCAGTAAACATCACAGTACTGTTTCCAGGGAAGTTATACGTAATAAGGGCTTACGGCTCTATAGACCTAAGCAGATACAAGAGAAAGCGCAACAAAAACACCAAAATAAGCTGAGATTTAGAAAACTGACTGAAGAGGTTCAAGTATTGATGGCTCAAAAATAAGGCACCAATGGAGCCTAGAGCAAATAAAAGGCCGACTCAGAAGCGAAGGCCTACCCATGGTGTGTGCCAACACTATTTACCACTACATTCAACAAGACAAAGTGTCTGGCGGCAGTCTATACAAGCACCTTCGCCACAAGAAACCTTACAAAAGGCTTACAGGGTCTACTGAGGCGAGAGGACAAATCATTGGGCGTATATCAATAGACGAACGACCTTCGATTGTCGATGAGAAAGTAAGTTTGGGAGATTGAGGAGCTGACACAGTTATTGGCAAAGTGCATAAAGGAGTTTTGGTTACACTCGCTAATAGGGTCAGTAAAAGAACACTTATCACGCAGGTTGTATCTAAACATGCTGATGTGGTGACGCAGGCTATCATCAGATCGTTACAACCAGAAAAAGGCACACTGCACACTATTACCTTTGATAACCGTAAAGTGTTTGCGTATCACGATCAAATTAAACAAGCGCTGGGTACGGACAATTATTTTGCTCACCCTTACCATTCGTGGGAACGCGGATTGAATGAAAATCACAACGGGCTGATACGTCAGTATCTTCCAAAATGTACGGCGCTGGGTAAAGTGAAATCTGAAGATATCGCCTTTATCCAGGAGAGGCTCAACAACAGACCAAGAAAACTACTCGGCTACAATACGCCTAATGAAGTTTACGAAGCTATGTGATTAGTTGCATAATTAGAGGGTGTTGCGTTGGGGACTGAAATCTGCGAATGAATTAATAAAGTTAATTTTAGTTTAGTCATTAGAGAAAGTTAAATGTAAGCATAGAATATTAAAATTTTTAGTGTATAAATATAATTTTTAACGCTAAGTACAGATGCTATTGCTCATAAAAACTGAATCTTATAAAAGAAACCAAATTCCTAAAACAGTGCAAGTAGGTAGAATGAATAAGTTAAACATAACAATAGAAAATTCCAGGTGTGGTCTTGGAGACATGCTACATAGAATAGATGTAATATACCGTTTCTGTAATCAAGCGGGACATAATTTTTATATGCCAGAGGTTAGCTCAGCACTTCACAATAACAAATATGATGACACATTGGGAATAAGTAATTATAAGCCTAATAAAGCTGACTGGGATGGAGTCGTTGAAGTAATAGATATGTTAGAGTTCTTTACTGAGATAGATGGACAAAATCCAAGTAGGCTGTATGCTGTTCGATTCAATCACGCTTATGCCAAATCCATTTATGATGAACGCGGCTTACATAAGCAAGATCGGCTTGATTATAGCCCTTTTATTCCATTGTTAAACGGAACTTTTAGCCAAAATATAGATGTATTGTTACACCTTCGAATGGGCGATAGCTATATCTATTCTTTAAGTAATGATTACTTTTACCATGCGAGGATTCGCAAGGTAATTCATATGAAAAATATAGAGCAAGTAGAACTCGATAAACAATGGAATTTAAATGATGTAGAACGGATCATTGGATATTGTCAAGATAATAATCTTAACTATAAAATTCATTGTGATGGAATTGAATCTGTTATTCGTTCTATTAATTGGACTAAAGACGGTACAATAGCCGCTTATAAAGAAGAGATAGAGAGTGCTGCGAACCAACTTGAAAAGGATTTTTTGAAGTTGGCTGGGCAAACGCCTGCGCTTGTGTACGGCAATCAAAATGTAGAGCTTGTGATCAAAGATGTGCTTCGAACAAAATTGATTGTGCATACCGTAGGCGGTTTTGTGACTGGTATTAATAAGTTTTTTAATCCAAACCCTTGTAAAGCATTGTTAATTAATAGTTATTTAAGTGAAGTTATTTGTAGTAATAAAGATTTTCAAGCTTAGCTTAAATAAATCTTAAAATAGATAAGGCTTATATTCTATGAAAAAAGCATTAATTACCGGTGTGACCGGCCAAGACGGCTCATATTTATGTGGCCTGATTTTGGGGGAAGACATGAAAGTCACTCCGTACCAAATGAAGTGTATGAAATATTTTCTAAAAAATTTATTAAAAAATATTTTACTGAATATTCGACTTTTAAATTCCCTGTTGATTTTGACTCTAAAAATTATGATTCAATAAGAGATAATACTGTTAAAGAATATGAAACAGGTGTTTTGTCAGCCCTACAGAAAGAAAAGATTTATAGTCAAGGATTTCTGTTTTCACCATTGAGATTTTCAGAATGTTTTTATTCTTCTTTAGATTTTGGGTTTGTTGAAAGACTATTTTTGGATGAAATGTTTAATGATGTGATATCCTCTTTTTTGGAAGGGTTATCTTCAAAAAAAAAGGCGATTGATTATACTGCTCTTCATTTTCGTTGTGGCGATGTTGTGCATGGTGAAGCTAGAACATGGGGTCAGTTTGCGAGGGATAAGTCAATAACCTTTCCCATTGCGTCATATTTAATAGAGAGTACAACGGAAAATTTTGTTGTGTTCGGCGCTAGTGAAGTTGATTTAATTGAGTTGAATTCTCAAAGAGCTAATGTGCTTTTAGCTAAGGATATAATTGGAGGTAATGTAAGTAACCCTGTAGCTATGATCTTAGAAGTACTTTTAATGTCTAAATGTACCTCTATAATAGCAACTCATGGAACTGGTGTTACTTATTTAGCTCAGCTATTATCGGGTATAGAAGTGAGGAAGGTTACTTCGTTG
>JBLIDR010000245.1:0-4466 GCA_047632655.1 Francisellaceae bacterium
TTTCAGCCAAAACAATATAAGTATATAATGGACTAATTTACATAGCATGTCATTCTTTCTTTTAATTTCTGGCATGAAAAAAATATACCAAGATTGCATTAGCTATTAAATAAAATAATTTTCATAAGCAGAACAAAGCTCATCCATATCAGCAGAAATTTCAACTTTAACTTGCTTACGATCTAGTAGCTCTTGAAGCGCTTTGGTAGCTGGAATTTTTTTATCTAAAATAGGCTCAATAACTGATTCAAATTTTGCAGGATGAGCGGTTGAAACCAAAATATATTTTTTATTTGAATCTAATTGTTTGCGTGCAAAAAATGCGGTGGCTGTGTGCGGGCATATTTCTTCATCAAACTTTTGATAGACTTCTTTAATTGTTTGTGTAATTTGTTCATCTGAAACAGTGATTGCTTTGATATGATGTTTAAAGTCTTTAAATTCTGGGAACAGATTAAATAAGCGCTCAAGATTACTTGGCTTACCTACATCCATAGCATTTGCTAATGTTTCAATACTATTTTTAGGACTATATTCACCACTGGCAAGATATGCTCCAATGGTATTATTAGCGTTTTGGCTCAAAACTATTTCATTAATTGGGAAGCCAATTTTTTTAGCCCAAAATGCAGCAGAAACATTGCCTATGTTTCCAGTTGGTACAATATAATTAGCTTTGTCACCATACTCTAAATAGTGCTGCCAACTGGTATAAGCATAATAAGTAATTTGTGGTAACAAACGACCTACATTAATGCTGTTTGAGGTGTTCAAATGCGTTCTATCACTCCACCAGCTATTGGTAAATGCCTCTTTGACTATGGCCTGGCAATCATCAAAAACACCTTCAACCGAAACCGCTAAAACATTATCACCCCAGCAAGTAATTTGTTTTTCTTGGCGCTTGGAAATCTTTCCTTTAGGGAACATCACGACAACCCGAATATTTGGTTGCTTATGAAAAGCTGCGGCTACGGCAGAACCTGTGTCACCTGATGTCGCAACAATTATGGTGATAACCTGATCTGATTCAACTAAACTCAAAGAATTTGCTAAAAAGCGAGCACCGAAGTCCTTGAATGATAAGGTAGGGCCATGAAAAAGTTCTAACAAAAAATTATTTTCATCTAGCTTTTTAACTGGCACATTAAAATCAAAGGCATTGTCACATATCGTTTTGATTTTGCTTTCTAAAACATCGCCTTTAAAAAATGGAGCCAAAACCATCTGCGCAAAATTCGCATAAGCTGTATCTTTTGAAATGTTTTGCCAATCAATTACAGGGAATTCCTCTGGTATATACAAACCACCATCAGCAGCTAACCCTGTTTTCATTGCGTAACTAAGTGAGACAGAGCAATTTTTATCTCTAGTGCTTATATATTTCATCCAATTACCTTAAAATATTAAACTGAAGTTTTCTCAAAATTTTCTATATTTTTAATATATGCACCTTGAGAATTTAAATCAGAAATCCAAAATTCTGACTTTAATTGATGCTTAGAAAATGCTGTCATCATTGCATCTGCTACAGCATCAGCCGTTTCATTATCTCTAGTTATAGCAAATAATGATGGACCTGAGCCTGAAATAGAACAAGCAAGAGCGCCGTTTGACAAGGCTGAACTCTTCACGTCATCAAAACCCGTAATCAGTTTTGAACGTCTCGGCTCAACTAAAGCATCAACCAAACTACTGCCAAAAAGATCAATATTTTTAGTATATAACGAACTTATAAATGCAGCGAGGTTACCTGATTGCTTTACAATATCAGAAATTTTAAACGGCTCTTGCATTAATTTTCTTGCTTCACGCGTTTCAACTTCAATATGCGGATGTACAATTACAACCTTAACATCAAGGCTAGGAAGCTGAATCATTTTACATGGCTTCGAACTCTGGAGTAATACTAATCCACCATAAAGTGATGGGATAGCATTATCACCATGGTAAATACCACCTGAGATTAAGCTTTCACCATAAATTGTGTAATCAGCCAAACCTTCTAACCCTAAAGGGTTTTCTAGAAAACCATTTACAGCTATCATCGCAGCAACTGAAGAAGCTGCTGAACCACCCATTCCGGAACTAAGTGAAATACCTTTTTGCAAATATATATCAAAACCAATTTGAAGATTATAATCAGCTAAGAATTTTATAATAACCGCAGCACAAACATTTTTTGTACTATCCATCGGTAATTTTTCACTACCAGGTACACCAGATATTTCCTGAATCACAACTTGATTATCATCACGCCTGACTAACTTAATCACATCACCAAGGCCTGAAATAGCACAGCCAATCAAATCGTACCCGACAGCAAAATTAGCACTTGATGCTGGCGCAAAAGCTTCTACTGATTTAATCTTATTATTAATTTTTAAATGATTCATTGAGGCTCACTAATTCAACAGTTGTAATATATCACCTAACACACCAGCTGCGGTTACTTCAGCACCAGCACCAGGGCCTTTAATGACCAGTGGTTGTATGTCATAACGATTACTTTGAATAATGACTAAATTATCCGTCCCTGAAGTTGTTGCAAACGGGCTACCCTCTTCATATGCACCAATAGACACTTCTATAATACCATTATGACTAACAGAACCAAAGTAATGCAAACCCTTAGCTTGACCTTTTTTCTGTTGCAACATTTTAGATATTTCAACATCATATTCAGGTAGTTTCTCTAAGAATTCTTTTACTGAACAAGCTCTTAATGATTCTGGAGTTAAATTTTCAATATCTAAATCACCAAGATCAACTCTCAAACCAATTTCACGTGCTAAAATTACTGTTTTACGCGCAACATCCATCCCTGAGAGATCTTCTCTAGGATCAGGTTCAGTATAACCACCTTCATAGGCATCTAATACGGCATCAGAAAATTTACCACCGTTATTAAGAACTTCAAATATATAACTTAACGTTCCTGAAAGAACACCAGTAATTTGTTTAATTTGATCACCTGTATTAATTAATTCCTGTATGGATTTAATGATAGGTAATCCAGCACAAACATTAGTTTCATATAGAAATTTAACCGATTTATTTTTAGCGCTATCTCTTAACTCATTATAATAATCTAGAGTT
The DNA here is from genome assembly GCA_047632655.1 of Francisellaceae bacterium. Classification (GTDB taxonomy): domain Bacteria; phylum Pseudomonadota; class Gammaproteobacteria; order Francisellales; family Francisellaceae; genus CAJXRW01. Next base: position 3,100 of record JBLIDR010000245.1, read on the forward strand.
TTTGTATTCGCATATTTATTTGGGGTAACGACACTTATGCCTTTATCCAAAAATACAGGATATTCCGAAGCGACTTCTTCATTTGCGGTTGCGTCAATAACAACCTGTTTAGCAAATCCAAAAGATTTCAAATGCTCAGCTAATGTTTCAAAGTTATTTTTAAGCTTTGATTGGACCAATTTCACTGACCAATCATCTGCTGCCAACATGTTTTCATCTGCTAATAACATTACTTGAGAGTTTGTCACCGCTAAAAGCTGTAAATTATAACCCTTTTTATAAATATTCGCATGCACCTGTTTTAATTGTTCAATAAGCTCTTTTCCAATATTACCCGCACCTATAATTGCGATTGCTAATCTTTTTACGTCGGCATAATATGTATTATGAATCGCTCTTAAGGCTTTTACTTCATCAGTTTCTTTAATCGTTACGGTTATGCTACGCTCCGAGGAACCTTGAGCGATGGCATGAATATTAATGCCTGCGATGGCTAAGGCATTAATCATTTTAGCTGATGATCCAGGATGTGATATCATCCCATCACCTACCGCGGTAATCAAAGCATAATTTTTATCACTCCGAACACGCTCAATATTCCCACTGGATATATCAACTGCAAATTCTTTTTCGACAACCTTCACTGCTCTGGTTGTTTGCGACATTCTTACCGCTAAACAAATAGAATATTCTGAGCTAGCCTGAGATATCATTAACACAGAAATATCATTACGCTCCAGAGTGTTAAACACTCGAGAAGACACACTAGAGACCCCAATCATGCCTGCGCCTTGAATTCTAAGCAAAGAAACGTTGGTAATGCTAGTCAAGCCTTTTGCTAAAGGTGCTGCAACGGTGTCACCATCATGAGTAATGAGAGTCCCTTTTGCTTGAGGATCAAAGCTACTCTTAATGTAAATTGGAGTACCCTCTTCCATCATAGGGCTGATTGTTAAAGGATGCACAACGGAAGCGCCAAAATAAGCAAGTTCCAATGCTTCTTTATATGACAGCTTATCCAAACTTTTCGCATCTTTCACCACTTGAGGGTTTGCACTAAAAATACCAGCGACATCGGTCCAAATGTTTAACTCAATTGCATTGAGCAATTTAGCAAAAATAGCGGCAGAATAATCACTACAATTCAAACCCAAAATAGTTCGATTACCTTCTAAATTAGCCGCAATAAAACCAGTAATAACATAGGCTTTATGTTTCTCATCGGCTATGTGATCCTGTAAAGATTCACGGCTTTTTGACCAATTAACCACGACAGGGAAAATAGCATCATCAACATGCAATACTTTAGAAGCATCAATATAACCAACATCAGCACCACTACATTGCAAACAATGAGTTAAGATTTT
>JBLIDR010000246.1:0-4464 GCA_047632655.1 Francisellaceae bacterium
CTTCCTATGCATTACCTTGGATTTCTAGGTGTTCCACGACGATATTTTTCAATTCAAGGTCTTTCATTTATTCCCGAATCTGCTCATGATTTAAATATTGGTATAACGGTCGCAGCATTATTTGTAGGAGCAATGCAATTTGTATTTATCTACAACTTAATATGGAGTTATTTCAAAGGTGAACCATCTGGACCCAATCCTTGGAATGCCACAACACTTGAATGGCAAACCGCAGAAACACCTCCGCAACACGGCAATTTTGGTGACAAATTACCACTGGTTTATCGTTGGGCTTATGACTATAGCGTACCCGGAGCGGTCAACGATTTTACCCCACAGAATATACATCCCAGTGAAGTTAAATATAACTAATAATAGATAGGCTATTGTAATGAATATCGTTAATAAGTTAAACCTAAGGCCTTGGGAAAACAATGAATCAGGTAATAAATACCCCAAAATATCCAAGTATTCAATTAATTCGAATAAGAATGTTGCACTAAAAGTATTCCTCGGTGTAGTTACCGCTATGTTCTCTTTGTTAACTATTGCCTATGCTGGAAGAATGGCGTATGAGGATTGGCGGCCTGTACCTCAAATTGAATTAATGTGGTTTAATACGGCGGCGCTTGTATTTGCCAGCATGTCAATAGAAATATCTCGATTAAGTTTGAAATATGATGAAATAAATAAATCCAAATACTCTTTTATTGCATCAGGTATTTTTACCTTAACCTTTTTGCTAGGCCAAATTGGAGCAGGTCTCCAACTGGCATCACTCAGTTTTTTCTCAATAACTAATCCTGCCATTGCCTTTTTTTATCTTCTTGCAGGTTTACATGGTCTTCATTTGCTTGGTGGTTTAACGGTATGGGGGCTTACACTTTATAAATTTAAAGTATCTACAGCTCAACAGGTGGTAAAAGAAAGTGTTGATCTTTGCGCGCTTTACTGGCATTGGCTTTGTTTAATATGGTTACTTCTTTTTGGTTTGTTGTTTACTGGTAATAATCTAGAATTATTACTAATAATTTGTGGCGTAAGGTAAGAGGTTTTAAAATGGAAAACATATCTTCTAAAACTGCACTTCGAACACCTCAACTTTTTGACGGTACAAAAGGCATAATAAAGGAATGGTCATCAGACCAGCAATCATTTAAATCTATGCAGTGGGGCAAGGTAATGATGTGGATTTTTTTAGTTAGTGATACATTTATATTTGGTATTTTCTTAATTGCGTATATGACTGCCCGCATGTCGACCACATCAGACTGGCCTAGCTCAAGCGAGCTATTTGCACTTAATATTGGAGGTCACCATATCCCTCTTGTTTTAATAGCCATGATGACATTTATTTTAATAACAAGCAGTGGCACTATGGCCATGGCTGTAAACTATGGATATCAAAATAATAAAAAAATAACTTTTATTCTATTAATTATTACTGCTGTATTAGGCGCTTCATTTGTAGGTATGCAAGCTTTTGAATGGACTAAATTAATTACTGAAGAAGGTATTCGACCTTGGGGAAATCCAATAGGTGCGCCTCAATTTGGAGCTGTTTTTTTTATGGTCACAGGCTTCCATGGCACACACGTCACCATTGGTGTCATCTTATTAATTATAGCTGCTGTTAAAGTTTATCGCGGTGATTTGGAAAATCGTAGAGTGGGTTTTTTAACTGGTAGACGTGGTGGTTATGAAATTGTAGAAATTATTGGTCTTTACTGGCACTTTGTTGATTTGGTATGGGTGTTTATCTTTGCTTTTTTCTATCTTTGGTAAAAAATATGTCTCAAACTAATGACCATTTGCAACCTATTCGTGTCTACCTAAAAGTCTGGGCGTTATTGTTTATTCTTAGTGCTGCATCTTATATGGTTGATTACATTCAACTTCAAGGCTATGTAAGATGGTCATTAATAATTATTTTTATGACTCTTAAGGCTGGTTTAATAGTGTCTTTTTTTATGCATATGGCATGGGAAAGATTGGCATTTATGTATACGATAATGCTTCCACCTTTATTACTTCTTACCTTTATTGGGATAGCTGCTATTGAATCTGATTATACTTTTTTAATACGCAGTATTTTCTTTCAAATCAATTAAAAAAGTAATTTTAATATTTTTCATATTAATTTCTTAAGGAACACTTATGATAATCACTAGATACAAAAAGCATATTGTTATCTTATGCTGTTTTTTTATATCTTTATCATTTTTTACTTATTTGTTGGTAAAACACAATTTAGAGCAACCAAGTAATATCAGGCAGCTACATTCTTTATTAACTCGTAACGGCGACACTATTGAAAAACGTATAGAGCCCGTTGGTAGATCATATATGTTAAATAATGAGTCTGTTAAATTAGATGATACGGCACCTGTTGTTGCTATTAATGGTTTAAATATATACACCAACAACTGCATGATGTGTCACGATGCAGGCCTTGGTGGGTCTCCTGTGCTAGGCGATAAAAACCAATGGGCATCACGCACAACCAAGGGTATTGACATACTTTATATGAATGCAATTAATGGTTTACAGGGCACAACAGGAATTATGCCAGCTAAAGGTGGGAATTTATCGCTGTCAGACCTAGAAGTTAAGGCTTCAGTTGACTTCATGCTGCACAAACTTAAATAAATTTATTTGTATTGATTATTAATACTTGAGGTTCCATATGAAAACGAAACGATATTATATACTATCTAATAGCTTAGATGAGCTTGAAGCTTTTGAAGAGCTATTAGAACTAACTGAAATTGATACCCCACAAATTCATGTTCTTAGTCAAGATGATGTTGGTCTAGCCAATCACCGTCATTTACATGAAGTTCAATCTTTAATGAAGCTGAATATTGTACACAGTGTGATTGTTGGTATTTTTATTGGTTTAGGTTTGTTTGCATTTGTACTTTTTATTGCTTATCATTTTAACTTGACCAGTGCTCCAGTAGGCTGGGTACCTTTTATTTTTCTTGCCATTATAGTTCTTGGATTTTCAGCATGGGTAGGTGGTTTAATTGGTATTCAAAAACCTAATTATAAATTTACCCGTTTTGATTCTTTGCTCGCATCTGGTAAACATGTTATCTTTATTGATCTGTTGCCCAATCAAATTCACACCTTTGAAAATCTTTTGTTGTCGCACCCTAATCTTGAATCTGCAGGGATAGAATCTTCAAGAAGTCACTGGCTGATTTTGTTACAAAGAAAAGTAGGTATGTTTCGCTATACTTAATGTATTGATGTATAGTCACTGGTATTTATTTATTTGAAATACATTTTTTTATGCGCAATGTATATTTAACTCTTTCTTTTAATTTTTTCAATAAATTTTATAAATTAACCAAACCACGTGTTGTATGGCTTATAGTTTTTTGCGCTTTAATTGGCATGGCTTTATCCCTACCTAATATTCCTTCATTGAAAGAGCTTCAACTTGCTTTTATAGCTTGCGTAGGTATTTGGTTAGTCGCTAGTTCTGCAGCTGCTTTCAATTGCTTATTTGAGACAGAAATTGACGCTAAAATGGGGCGCACTTCTAAACGTCCAACAGCGAATGGTGAGTTGAATAAAAACCAAGTATTAATTTTTTCAATTGGTTTGTGTGCTCTTGGATCTGGTATTTTGTATCTAGCTGTAAATCCCTTGACTATGTGGCTAACATTTGCTACTTTTGTTGGTTACGCTGTCGTTTATACCGTTATTTTAAAACCGTTAACGCCTCAAAATATTGTCATTGGAGGGGCATCAGGTTCAATGCCACCAATCCTCGGATGTGCCGCAATGACAGGCCAAGTTTCACCTGAAGCACAGCTGCTTTTTTTGATTATATTTTTATGGACACCACCCCATTTTTGGTCATTAGCCTTGTACCGTATTGAAGACTACCGCAAATCTGGGCTTCCTATGCTGCCTATCACCCACGGCAAACAATTCACTTGCTTGTATATACTTTTATATACATTTATTTTATTTGCTGCTTGCATGTTGCCTTTTATAAATGGCATGAGTTCTTGGCTTTATTTAATATCGGCGGTTGCACTCAATTTTGGTTTTGTTTTATACGCTTGGCTTTTATGGCAAGCTTATTCTGACTCTTTAGCGCGTAAAACGTTCAAATTTTCTTTAATTCATCTTAGCCTGTTATTTTCTGCACTGCTGCTTGATCACTATATGATCTGATTGATTGACTTTTAAACTTATCTCTCTTTTACTTAATTAAACTTATTTTTATACTTTAAGTGCTTAGCCTAATATATATTTAATATTTTAACCTTTGATACTGATTTTTGTATTGTGTGTTGATAATAATAAATTATATTATACAAATTGAATAATTAACTAATTTAATATTCACTTTCTTTTATGACGGACTTATTCTTCTTATCGAGTCTAGCTTTGTTAACTTACCCCCCTCACGACTACCTGAATCCAGTCGGTTGTGTTATTTAT
>JBLIDR010000247.1:0-4451 GCA_047632655.1 Francisellaceae bacterium
TACACTACATTTGACATTAACTCTTAAAAGTCACCTACAGTTTTACCATTAACCACTTTCTTCACCGAACTTCTTGAGTCTTTAAAAACCACTTTGCCAGCTTTATGTGAAAATATTATGGCGCCATCTACTTCTGAATTTCCATCCAAAGTTATAATCGAAAATATTTTTGAGTTAACTACAAGCCCACCCTGTAGTGCTCCTTCGTAAATATTGATAGCTGTACCATTAGAGGTAACCAAACCCCTAATAGTTGATCTATTTACATTTAAACTGCCATCCACATTAATGGGACCATATATTCCTGCGCCATCAAGGTTTAAGTCACCATGTGTTTTTGAATCACCAGAACCTTTAATTTTAGAGTGTAAAAGCGTAACATCCCCACCAACCGTTAGAGTTCCATCAATAGTTGCATTAATAATATTTGCCGAACCTTTAATCTTTACATTACCTTGAATAGTCACCTCATTCAGATTAGCCTAGTCATCACAAGTGAAATTATTTAATGTTTTATAACGAATATTACAAGATTTTTTTGTTGTATCAGCAAATAAGGTCGCCGAACTTAAAAAGAATATTAAGCTCATTAAAAGTAAAATTGTTTTAGAGGTATTTCGCATGTTCTCTCATGTTAATTAATAGTTATTATATCGTTGTTTGTTTTGTAATTTTTTAGCAAAAAATAAACTTGAAATAAAACTCAATAGTAAAACTAGAATTATTATGGACAATCCCTCTGCGTGTTGATACCAATCACCTTTAATTTCAGGGTCGAACAACCAAATAAAATAAGGTTTTGCCTTTTCTGGAGTAATAGAATGATGCATTGTGGACAATGATATTATGGGATGGTTAATTTCGAAATTAGAAGCCATATTTTTTACGCTATCCCAAAAATTAAGCGTCGCTTTGCTTGTTTCTGTCGCTGCACTTTTAATATTCCACCATAGAGACATATCAGTATTAGACACACCAGGAGAAGTTAATACTTTGGTGCTCTTGCCATTACCCACCCACCATGAGATAAGAGGTTGTAAAACCAAACCACTCGTAATATATGCAACCGTTAAAATAATTGAATTTGCTAATGGCCGCAAATATTCATTAGTAACCCTAACTTGTACTTCCTGAAAGGCTAACATTGCTCCACCACAACCAAAACCAAAAATAAAGCAAAACCCACCAGCAAAAAAATCTCTATAATGATTAGGAAAACGAATGAGTAAAATTATAAAAAGAGTGGCAAAAGCAATGGCAGAAAAAACTTGAGATGGAAGCGCGTGATTCTGTCTTTTTTTCGCCCATAAACCAGCTATGATTCCGCCTATAGCAACACCTAATGGAATCATAGAATTAACAATAATAGCTGTATACAAACTTAAATTAAAGACTTGTACTTGGAAGGTAACGTTAAATAAATCCGCATAGGTTAATATAGCTCCAAACATTCCAGAAAAATAAATTGCTGCAAGCCAAACATACTTGTTTTTAATAATATTCCATAACGCTACTAATAATTTCTCCTCATGCGAGCTTGATCCTAAGACTCTAAAGTTAACACCTCGAAGCACGAAAAATAAGAAAATACTTAATATAAAAAATAATATACCTAAAACATAAAATGCTTGATTATATGAATATTGTGTAAACAAATAGCCTGCAACAAGACCAAGACTTCCACTAAAGGCATTAGCCACACTTTGACTTAGTGATGACATAAAAGCAAAATTATTTTTACCAAAACCACTTTCAATAATGGCAAGAACTCCTACAAATGTACCCCCCAGACCTAACCCTAAAAGCACCCTGCCCAATATGAGAATGCCATAAACTGATGATATTGAAAATACAATACTGCCTATTGCCGCGATTAATGCACTAATGGATAAGATATACCTTGGAGAAACTCTAGTTATTATCCTCCCTACAAATAATTGCACTAAAGAAAACACACCAAAAAAAACCCCAGACAATATACCAACCTGAATCGAACTTAATTGGTTAGCAACAGAAATTGGATGAGAATAAATCCCAAACAACATCGCTGAAAAAACACTGACAACAAAAAATGCTTCAACGACAATCCATTGCATAATATTCTTTGACATTTAAAATACCTCTCTTTGTGCGGTACAAATAAATTATATACAATAAAGTTAAATGTTACATTGATAGTTTGTCTATACTCAGCTTTCTTGAGAGTATACTTTTTTACCAGAGATATAAGTGCTTTCAATGATTCTATCATCGCCTAAAGCAGAAATTGAGAATAAGTAATCAAGCAAGTTATAACAGCTCTCTAATCTGTACGACAGCAAATCACTACGGTATGGATTAATTACAATAAAATCAGCTTTTTTACCTTTCTCAAGCGAACCTATTTCTGCATCAAGACCTAATGTCTGAGCAGAACCTAAGGTCGCACCAAACCACCTAGTCAGTGTTTCCAGTTTATATCCTTTCAACATTCCAACCTTATAAGCGTCATCCATTACTCTAAACATTGATAATGTATTTCCTGCAGCCCAATCTGAAGCAAACGAAAATTTAATACCGTCACCAATTGCTTTTTTGTAATTAAACAATCCGCTACCTAAATAATTATTACTCGTGGGACAATTAGCCATTATAGTACCGTAGTCTTTTATACGAGAATATTCACTGTCACTCATATGAATACAATGGCCTAAAATAGTCTTGTCTGTTAATAAACCATACTTCTCATAAACGCCTAAATAGTCTTGTGCCCATGGGTATTTAGCCAAAGTATCTTTAATTTCATTCTTATTTTCATTTAAATGCGTTTGAACATATACATCTTGGTGTGATTGCATAAATTCTTGGCATAAACCCAATGTTTCCTCTGTTGTACTTAAGGCAAACCTTGGCGTTAATGCATATTTAATTCCACCTTTGTTATGCCATTTATTACATAACTTTTCTGAAATATCCATACTAGTTTTAGGGTCAGTAATCAAATCCGGATGGCCATCAGTCATGATTGTATTACCTAAAACGGCACTCATATTATTTTGGTCTACCATTTCAAATAATAAATCAGCACCGTCGTATGATTGCGGTAAGTATGAGCAAATAGAGGTTGTACCATTTTTGAATAATTCTTTAAGCAAAATATCAAATTCTCTTTTGCCTGACATTTCACTTTTAAAAGCAACTTCGCTTGGAAAAATATAACCTTCAAGCCAATCCAATAATTGTTCACCATATGCGCCTACAGCAGATGTTTGCGTAGAATGCATATGACTATCAATAAAACCTGGTGCTATTAAGCTTGGCCTATGATCAATAACTTTATATTCATCTAGTTCTTGTTCTGTTAATTCATGGTAATCACATACTTTTTCAATTAATCCGTCTTTGACAATAAGAGCGCCATCTCTTAGCAACTCTAATTCATCATTATTTACAAATAGTGAATCTGGAATTAATCCTTGTATGTTTTTAATAGTTGCTTGATCTTTAAATGTAAAAATTTTTCCTCTGTGTATTGTTCTATTCATTATTATTTCCTTTTAGTTATTTTCAAACAAACTAATGGATTAACTTTTAAGTTAAGGGATTTAGCTCCGGATATAATATATTAGTATTTAAACTTCTGATATACACAAAGGTGCACAGTGATATTCATTAATGTACAAGCTAATAAACATTCTCAAATGACTGTAGAATTTGCTTAATTTGATCTGCAACTTGCTTTAAACATTTATTATTAGAGTGAATACTTTTTAGTAAAACCTGCTCACATGATGATGACTTATAATCTTCCAAAACATGTTTTACTTTTTCATGTTCTGGTAATGAGTTATTGATAAAAAAATCTGGCAACAAACCAATACCATAACCTTTGAGCACCATAAGGTAAATATGTTCAAAAGTGTCAGAGCTAAAGTTACTAGAACTATTAACTTTAATTACCTTTCCTTGAGAATCAAATACATCAAGATATTGTTTATTTGACAAGTTATAATAAATTGAATTCTGAGTTGAAAGATCTTCAAGAGTTTGAGGCTTACCATTTTTATTGATATATTTTTCTGAGGCAAAAAACCTCAAATAACCAGATCTAGAATTCACGAATTTCCAGTTATCATCATTAATAAGGTATTGATAATAATCTTCTATAAAAATCAGATCAAATTGATCAAGATAGTTCCGGATAGAATTAACGTTATTAGACATGTAATCTGAAGTATAAGTAGAAATTTCTATACTTAAATCATTAAATTTATTTTTAAGCTCATCATAAATAGCTTCTATAAAAAAAATGACATTCCTGATGACATTAATAATTTTATTGTTTTATTTTCATTCTCTAACTTAAAAGAGTCTGAATTAGCCAAGGTTAATATTTCGTTTAAATTTGATATGTTCGGTTTAAGTTGTTCGAGCAATTCTAACCCATATGAAGTCGGCTTCACACCTGAATT
>JBLIDR010000248.1:0-4418 GCA_047632655.1 Francisellaceae bacterium
TACATTTGTATATTATCCGGTGTGAAATTGGACATAGATGAATATTGCATTGAGGAGGAAGGAAGCGTTATAAAACGTATTCCATGTTTGTCCTTATCAGTAAAATAATGAGTATGACCACAAATTACCATTGTAATTTTAGAGCTAAACTCTTTTAGTAAAGCTAAAAATTCATGATTATTTTTTAATATATAGTGATCAATGTTAAGATTTATAGGCAAGGTATGATGATGTGTGAAAATATAGACTGGAAGATTTGATAATTTAATAGTCTTCGACAACCAAGCTAGTGTTTTTATCAGGAAATTCCCTTCAGATCTACCAGTAATATTAGAGTTTAAAAAAATAAAACGATGCTCTAAAATATCTATATAGCGGTTATCCATATAACTAATGTTAGGTATACACTTTGTAACGCTTTTTAGATTTTCTTGATCATCATGATTACCAGCAATTAAATATGTTTTCATATCAGGATAGTTCTGTCTAATTTCTCCGCATATTAATTCATAATCACTGACATCTCCATTTTGACTCAAATCACCACATAAAATAATCGAATCATAACGACTATTATTTTTTGCCGCAATAATAACTTTAGAAAATGCTTTAATGGTATTAATACCATTAAGACCATCTTTAGTGACGTGCATATCAGTTATAAGTAAAATCTTTGGCATAATGTTTATTATTTTTCAAATTGAATTAGTAAATTTTCAAGATGTGAAATTCTACTTTGATGTTTTTCTACCTGCCCATATAAATCAAGGGCTAATGCAATGCCTGCAAAATTTATACCAAGATCATTATGCAAACGAATTGCTTTTTTGATTGTAAACAAATCAGATTCATTAAAACGCCAATCCTCTGGTTCATCACCAAGCGGTTCAATAATTATCTCTTCAACCATTTCAATAATTATTTCTGTTTTAATCATACAAGTTTGGCATATTTCAATGGTGCTATATTCTATTATGATTGACATCTTATACTCCTAACTCAGATCTGGGATTGAATGTAAAATGTTTAGCCATATTTTCATATTCGGCTTTATCTGAATCACTTTCAACCGTTGGATTCACAAGTTTAAATTGCACATATTGATCTTGTTTTTCAGTTAAACCATACCCTTTAAGCCTAAGCTTCTTACCCGTTTGTGTATTGGCAGGAACCTTAAGATTAACGCGCCCTTTTAATGTTGGTACTTTTATGCTTACCCCTAAAGCAGCTTCCCAAGGTGCTATGGGTATGACAATATTAATATCACTACCATCTAATGAAAAAAGTTTATGCGTCAAGATGTGTATTTTGATATATAAATCACCATTCTCCCCACCACTTACACTGGGATGACCTTGGTTCTTCAATCGAATACTTTTCCCTTCACCCATTCCTTTTGGTATTTTAATATTTAAACTTTTTGGTGTTCTAATTACCATCCCTTCTTGATCTAGTGACAGAGCTTCGACTTGAACAGTTTTTGAAGTTCCATTAAAAGTATCTTCTAGGCTAATATCTAAAGCATAATGTGTGTCTTTTCCTTTGATATTTCTTCCTTGATGTGATTGCTGGGCTTGATTATATTGTTCTCTTTCACCAAACATTGAAGCAAAAAAATCACTAAAATCTGCTTGTTCAGCACCAGATCCACCAGGTTGATAACGACGCTGCTGATTACCAGAAGTCTGCTGATAGTGTTGCTGATTCTGCCTACCACTAGCAACATATTGATCATACTCGCGCTTTTTTTCTTCATTTTTTAAAACTTCATAAGCTTCATTTATTTCTTTAAATTTCTCCTGAGCATTTTTTTCTGAGCTGACATCTGGATGATATTTTCTTGCTAACTTACGGAAAGCTTTTTTGATATCTTCCTTGGAAGTATTTTTATCAACTCCTAATATTTTATAATAATCTTTGAATTCCATATAAAACTAACCTCTATGTGATAGATTAATAATTTGTAGCAATTTAATTTATGGCCTTAAATCACTACAGCTAATTCAACAGCTTGTTTAATAGCGCGTTTAGCATCCACCTCGGCAGCAACATCAGCACCACCAATAATACGCGCAGTAATATTATGCTCGGACAATTTATCATATAGTTCTCTCACAGAATTTTGACCACTACATAAAATAACATTATCCACATCTAAAATATACGTCACATCACCTTTGGAATAGTGTAACCCTTGATCATCAATCTTGTTATACTTAACGCCACTAATTTGATTAACCTGCTTATGCTTTAATGTCGCACGGTGTATCCACCCTGTTGTTTTACCTAGCCTCGCACCTTGCTTCTCTTCTTTTCTTTGAAGTAAATACACGTCATATGCTGACGCTTTAACCTGAGCCTGCTGCAAACCACCAGTTTGATCCATATGAATGTCGATACCCCATTCTTTATAAAATTCTTCTTTATTCTTACCAATTTGTTGACCACTATGAACTAAAAATGTAGCCACATCAAAACCAATACCGCCAGCACCTATAATGGCAATTTTTTTACCACACAAAGATTTTTTACCTAAAATAAAGTCCATATAAGTAATAACTTTTTTATGCTCAACGCCTTCAATATTTGGAATTCTTGGCTTAACCCCAGTAGAAATAATGATTTCATCAAATTGACCTTGTTTAACATCATCAATTGTTACGGTATGATTCAATTGGAGTGAAATCCCAAGGCTCTTTATTTGATAATCAAAATATCTCAAAGTTTCACTGAATTCTTCCTTACCTGGAATCTTGCTCGCAATGTTAAATTGACCACCTATTTTATCTGACATCTCATAAAGAGTGACATGATGACCGCACTCTGCAGCCGTGATAGCAAAACTACATCCAGCAGGGCCAGACCCAACAACAGCAATTTTTTTCTTATTCGCTGTTGAGCTTATATTTAATTCAGTTTCACGACAAGCTATTGGGTTCACTAAACAAGAAGCATTTTTCCTTGAAAATATATGATCTAAGCACGCTTGATTACAAGCAATGCAAGTGTTAATTCCTTCCACTTTACCATTTTGTGCTTTGACTACAAAATCAGGGTCAGCCAATAGTGGTCTAGCCATTGAAACTAAATCAGCCGTTCCATCTGATAAAATTTCTTCAATAGTTTCAGCAGTATTAATTCTATTTGTGGCGACAACAGGAATCGTAAGCTCAGGTTTAATCTTTTTAGTAATAGAAACGAAAGCAGCTCTAGGAACCATTGTTCCAATGGTAGGTATACGGGCTTCGTGCCAGCCAATTCCAGTATTAATAATAGTCGCACCGGCTTCCTCTACCGCTTTAGCTAAAATGATTATTTCTTCCCAACTAGAACCATTTTCAACAAGGTCAATCATGGACAAACGAAACATAATAATAAAATCATTACCTACTGTTTGGCGAACAGTTTTAATTATATCAACAGCAAATTTCATACGCTTAGCAAACGTACCACCCCATTTATCATTTCTCTTATTTGTACGAGAGACTAGGAATTGATTAATCAGATAACCCTCTGATCCCATTATTTCCACACCATCATAGCCAGCATCTTTAGCAAGTTTAGCACTCTTACCATAAGATTTAATTGTATTTGAAATACCCCAATTACTCAGAGCTTTTCTTGGTTTAAACGGAGAAATTGGTGATTTTATTTTAGATGGGGCGACAATAAATGGGTGATATCCATAACGACCAGCATGCAAAATTTGCATCAATATTTTTCCACCCTCTTCATGTACGGCCTCAGTGATTACTTTATGCTTATTAGATTCTTTTTTAGTATTCATTTTTGCGCCAAAAGGAAGCAACCACCCTCTTTTATTTGGTGAAATACCACCGGTAACAATAAGGCCAACTCCGCCTTTAGCGCGTCTACGGTAAAATTCAGCTAATTTATAAAAACCTTTTTTATCTTCTTCTAAACCAGTATGCATTGAGCCCATTATTACTCTGTTACGTAAAGTGGTGAAGCCTAAATCTAATGGTTCAAACATTTTTGGGAAATTTGGTTCTAATGACATAATTATTCCTACTTTCAATTATAAAACGATGTAAATTATAAAATTTAAGTTCAAAATAATATTATCATGCCTTTGCTAAATGTTCTAATATTGGCATATTTATATGCTTATAAAAATCATGATGACGGGTAAAAGGCCCCTAACACAACAGGCCTAGATGAACCAGTTACACTAGTCAAATCTATTAATTCATGCTCAACATGTTGTTTAGCTAACCAAGCAAAACCAGCACATTCAACCCACTCATGGTCAATCCCAATATCACCGGACAGATAAACTTTTTTATTTGGTATATTCTGCCTAATACGTTGAACAAGGTATGCATTATTTGCCCCGCCACCACATAAGTTTATATGAGATATATTGCTTTTAAATTGTGAAATTTCATTTGCAATAC
>JBLIDR010000249.1:0-4401 GCA_047632655.1 Francisellaceae bacterium
TAACTCTGGGTCTTTGTTTAGCACAGATGACTTTCCAGCTTGAAAAGCGAATTTTTTTATATTCCAGAAAATATTTTTACCGCCACATAATTCAATTATTTCATTAATAACTCCATCACCGCCAACCGCAAAAATTGGTAATTCTGAAAGTTGAATAAATGTTTTTATCTTTTTATCTAGATGAAATTTTTTACGATAAGACTTAAGTTGCAATAAATAGTTATTAGAAATTATTGCTGACGTGGTTTCTAAATGAAGAGAATTTCCGACTTGCAAGATTAATTTAGCAATACCAGCTAGTGATTGGGTATTATATATATCTACTTTAACATTAAATGATTTTATTTGTTGCAGAGATAATGAATTATTTCCAGCGCTGGCTAATACAATATTTGGTTTTAGTAATAATATTTTTTCTACATTGATATTTGATGAAGTACCAATGCCATCTATATTTTTAGCATAGCTTGGTTCACCAGGGTAGTGGATTATGCCTACAATTATAATATCTTTTGTTTTAGATTTTTCAATTATCATATGAGAAATTTCGACCAGATTGGGAGATAAAATAACGATACGTTTTTGAGTTGAAGAATCGGCATAAGTTGTTATTGATACTATAAAAAGAAAGACAATACTGAGTGATTTATTTTTCAGATAGGCAGAAAACATATGAGAAATTAGTGTAAGCATATTAATACCATTTTTATAAAGTTGAATAACAGCAGGTTTTATAGTGTTAAGTATACGTAATTTTAGACCTTTGATTATGATAATGTATAATTATGTCATTCTAACAATAATTAAATATGTTAAGCCGCTAGGTGAAAACTAGGAAGTTATAAAAAATATGAATTACAAAAAATTAAGCGTACATACTCTAATTTGGGCCGCTATTACGATCATCGTCTATGCTGTATGCTATAACTATTTCAGTATATCTTTTAGTTTATGGCTTAATGCTCATGTCGAAGGAAGTATACTGGAGGTGATGAGTCAATACTTATCTAAATTATTTTCGCCGCGACATTGGGAAATTTTATTATTAGTGTCATTTTTAATAAGCATTTATTATTTAATAAAAAATAAATATAAAAATGCACAGCCTTGGTTATTAGTTTTTATAAGCCTATTCATTGCTTCAGTCATTGCCTTTGTTTTAAAAGTCATTCTTGCTAGGGCGAGACCAGAGTTACTTTTACATCAACATATATATGGTTTTGAATGGTTTTCTTTACAACATAAATATCAAAGTACGCCCTCAGGTCACGCAGTGTTAGCCTTTGCAGGTTTGTTAAGTATCGCCTACCTCCTTAAAAAGCCAATCTATTTATACCTCGCTATTATCTTAGCAGTATTAATCAGTTGTTCACGAGTCATAATATTAGATCATTATTTAGGTGATATTATTGCTGGTGGGTATATTGGAATATTTTCTTATCTTTGGTCTAGGTTGATATTAGAAAAAGTTAACCAACGATTTATTTGATAAATTTTTTAATAATAAATCTTTGGATAAATCCGCCATAAGGAGGTTGGATTAGACCACCGAAATTAAGTTTAGACTTATAATGAATTGATCGGGCATGTGAGAAAGTTTTATATCCTTCAATACCATGATAGTGCCCAATCCCTGATGGCCCGATACCACCAAATGGCAAATCATCTTGAACGATATGCATTAAAGTATCATTGATGGTCACTCCACCACTTGTTGTATTATTTAACACTTGTTGTTGAGTTTTTTTGTCATGACCAAAAAAATATAAAGCTAATGGCTTAGGTCTTTCATTTACATATAAAATTGCTTCATTAATATTTTTATATGTAATGATGGGTAAGAGTGGTCCGAAAATTTCATTTTGCATAATGAGCATGTCATCATTTAAATTTGTTAATGCTATCGGTTTTATTTGGCAAAACTTTGGTTCCGCATTATTTTTTTTGCTTTTGCTTTGGCTTAATTCATGAGTTTTTGCACCCTTAGATTTAGCATCGTTTATATAACCAATAAGACGTTTATACTGCGATTCATTAATAATGTTAGTATATTCTGAGTTAGTGCTAAACTTGGGATAAAGCTTTTTCACGGCTAAGGAAAGCGCTTTAATTAACTTATTTTCCTGACTTATATGACACAAAACATAGTCTGGTGCGATGCATGTTTGTCCGGAATTAACTAATTTACCAAATGCTATTTTTCTAGCAATTGCTTTAATATTTACTTTTTCGTCAATTATTACGGGAGATTTCCCCCCAAGCTCTAACGTTACAGGTGTTAAATTTTCAGAGGCTGATTGCATGACCAACTTTCCAATTTGAGTTGAACCAGTGAAAAGTAAGTGGTCAAAAGGTAACTTCGAAAAGTCAGATGCTACTTTAGCGTCGCCGTTAATAATTTGGACTAGTTTATCTGAGAATGCTTGATCAAAAATTTCGGCTAATATTTTTCCTGTCTCTGGTGTGCTTTCTGACATTTTCACCATTACCTTGTTACCGGCAGCAAGAGCATAAGCTATCGGGCCAATAGATAAATAAATTGGATAATTCCACGGTACAATGATTCCAACCACTCCTTTAGGTTGATACATTATTTTATTTTGTGCAGGTTGGAATAAAAGATGAACTTTCCTTTTCTCAGGTTTCATCCACTTTTTAAGTTGCTTTAGTATGTAATTAATTGATTTGATTGAAGGTAAGAGTTCACACAAAAATGTTTCATAATGATTACGGCAACCAAAGTCTTCTTCTACCGCTTTAGCTATTTGATCTTTATGTTTGAGTATAACCTGTTTTAGTGTGCTTAAATTATGTGATCGCACATCATATGAGGCATTTACGTTAACGCTATTTTTTTGCTGTCGAAATAAATCATCTAGTCGTTTTTGGCTATCCATATAATAATTATTCTCGGCTGAGTAATTTGTGAATTTCTTGAGCCATGATTTTATGACCTTTTGTAGTTGGATGCACCCAATCCCAAAATAAATATGTTTCTGGGTCACCGTTAATTTCAATGTTTTCTTGAATTTTCCCCTGAAGGTCAAACCCACCAAAACTATCAATACATGGGTCAACAGTATTTTCAATACCAAATGTTGCTGGGTCTTGAATAACACAATTTAAAAATGTATAGGCATCAAATAATTCTATTTGAACATGGGAATATTTACGTCTTAGTTCTGCGACAGCTTTGATGATTTTTTTATTCTGCCTAACAACCTGATGTTTATAAATTTTAGTGAGAATTTTAACAAACCAGGCGGGAAATTTCATCACTTTAAATGTTGGCGTAATCGTAACGTCAGGCACGGTCCAGACGACAAGGCGTTTAGCCCCGCGTTGGATTAAATTATCTGTTATTTGGGCAATATCATCACCAATTTTAAACATAGCTTGTAGGTTAAAATATGGAGATTCATCATAAATTGCAAAAAATAAATTATTACCGCCACCATCAATAATAACTAAATCATCTTTATCAAAGCGATTGTATAGGCTTTTGAAAATATCAACTTGTTGTTTAACTGAAAGGGCGTGATCAGTTAGTAATGATTTTGGATTAGATCCTGAACTTAATGCGCCACCATGTGCTAGATTATGAATCTTAGGTTTTATTTTTTGTTCTTTTTCTATGGTTTGAGCTAAATATTCGCAAGAGACTGGTCCGTTACTAAAATGGCCAGAATAGTAAGGTTCTTTAGGTGCTCCTAGGGTCTTGATAACATTTCCGTTATCTTGCAAGCTATCACCAAAAACAAAAATACTATTTACTTTATTCATTATCTATTCCGCCTCAATAAAATTAGCTATCCAGTGTCCGACCATCATTCCTTGGTCTCTAATTCTTAATGATTCTACGGCATCCTGGATGATCAGGTCATCTAGCTTCTCTCTAGCATCCATGATAATGCGATGGTTGTGTCCACTCAACATTTCAGGATGAGCCTGAATGCCTAAAACCTGAGATCCAATGCAGTACATTTGAATTTCACAAAATTCATTACGAGCTATAATAGTAGCATTTTTAGGTTCTAAAATCACATGATCTTGGTGATAAAACAATAGGCTACAAAAATGATTATAGGGAATCATCCACTTTTGACGTGATATTATTTCGATTGTTTTGATTCCAATACCCCAGCCTTTTTCTGCACGAATAACTTTTCCGCCTAAGGCTTCAGCAATAATTTGATGGCCAAAACAAACGCCAATAATCTTATTCTTATTTTGATATAATTTTTGAATATAAGATTTTAAAACTTCGATCCAAGGTTCTTGATCAAAAGCACTAGCTGAACTACCCGTAATGATAAAACAGTCATAATCTTTAATATTATCTGGGTACTCATTAGCAGTAACATCGTATGGGTCAATATCAATTATAGCCTCAGCTTTATC